>JADLGZ010000226.1 GCA_020849075.1 Fimbriimonadaceae bacterium
CGTGAACAATCTTTAGGCAACGGGGCAAATGTCGGAAAGACGAAACTCTGGTCTCACAAACAAGGCGTCCGCGACGGCCAATAGTCCGCGACGGTTATTGTAATAGATGTGGTCCAATGAGACCAACTCAAATCCATGATTCACCATGAGGGTGACCATCTGGCCCATTGAAACTCCAGCTTGGTACGCAGGAAACCCAGTCAACTCCACTTCTACGGCTTGGGCAACTTTCATGGCCTCAGAAGCACCCGCAATCAGGCGGTCCTCATAGCCTTGAACATCCATCTTTATCCAGGACCTTAGGCCAGACAGCCCATTTTCTGACAATAGGGCATCAAGGGGAGCAACCCGGGTTCCCGCTTGCATCCCCACGTATTCAACCCCGGCTCCGAACACACCTTCATTTTCTGCCGTAGAATCCAGAAGCGAACTCGAATCTTGGTTCTTGCTGATGTGCAAGTCCATCACCGATTCTTCCGCGCCAAGCGCTGCTGCCGCGACGACCCACCTTGGATCGCCCGAAGCCTTGGCGCGTACCTCTGCAAGTCTCGACTCTTGCGGCTCGATCGAGATCATTTTCCCGGTAAACGAGTCAGGCGTATTAGACTGTGTCCAATCGCCATTTGCCGCTCCTGCATCAATCAGGAGTTCAACATGATTCCCATGCAGGACGGCGGCTCTAGCCCGATCAAGGTAGCCCCTCTTACAGGTTGGCACCAAGGTATAGCCCGTCAACTTCTCAAGGGTGCGATTGAGTTTGTAAAGAACACCCATTCGAAGGCCTAGTTGAAGAAGCCAACGCTCTTGGAGAGCCGAACATCGTCGCCGCTGGAGAGTTCATCAAGGTCCTTAAGAGTCAATTCCTTGTTGTTCGGATCTTCGACCGCAACCTTAAGGCATAGAGATCGGAGCTCATTTACCAGAATCTTGAACGACTCGGGGATGCCAGGTTCGCTGATGGTGTCGCCCTTAACGATGCTTTCATAGGCCTTAACCCGGCCCATCACATCGTCAGACTTGATCGTAAGGAGTTCTTGGAGCGTGTATGCTGCCCCGTATGCCTCAAGGGCCCAGACTTCCATTTCACCGAATCGCTGACCACCGAATTGGGCCTTTCCGCCGAGAGGTTGCTGAGTTACCAACGAGTAGGGGCCGATGGAGCGGGCGTGAATCTTCTCGTCCGCCAAGTGCTCCAGTTTCAGGATGTACATGACACCGACCGTGATTGGATTCGGCAGTTCGTCACCTGTCAGACCATCGCGTACGAAGCTCTTAAAGCTATCCGGGTCAATCCCAGCACGCTTCCAAGCATTATTCTTGATCCGCTCAATGATAGAACCATAAACAGCGTCGTCCGCCTTATGAGCAGGACCAGTCTGCTCCGGAAGCTCCTCCGGAGCCCAGTCGTTGACATCGAGCAACTCGCTTACCTTCTTAACCGCCGGAGCAGCAAGAATGCGAGAAACGCGCTCTAGGCGATCTTCATCAAGCTTGCGGACGGCCTTCTCGATCTTTCCGAGCATGCTGTCTAAGGCCTCTGCCTTCTCAAACTCAACATCCAAGAGGAGCTCTCGGTTGACATATGCTGCAAGGACTTGCCGTCGCATATCAATCGCCATGCGGTTGATCTCCTCGGTAATCTCGTGGTCAGTTGCGCCTTCAAAAGCGGGGCATTCGTATCGAACGCCGAAATGTCGTCCGACCAAGCCCAGGTGCATTTCCAGCAGCTGACCAATGTTCATGCGGCTCGGAACGCCGAGCGGATTCAAGATCACGTCTACTGGCGTGCCGTCCGCGAGGAAAGGCATATCCTCCAGAGGCACGATCTTTGAAATCACACCCTTGTTACCATGGCGTCCAGCCATCTTATCGCCGACCATTAGCTTACGCTTCTGGGCAATGTAGACTTGAACGGTCATATTTGTCCCGGCCGGAAGTTCATCCCCGGGAAGTGGCAAGAGTGGCTCTTCCGTTCGATCGCAGATCAAGGTATCGCGCTTCTTTGATTCCTTGTATTGGTAATTGATACTTGGGCTGAGATACTTGTATCGGCTGAAGACCTTGACATCAATGATCTGGCCCTTCTCGCCATGAGGCAACCTCAGCGAAACGTCCCGGGTTTCTTCCGCCTTCTTACCGAAGATCGCAATAATCAGTCGCTCTTCGGCAGTCATTTCGGTTTGGCCCTTGGGGGCGACCTTTCCGACCAAAATATCTTCTGGGCGCACTTCGGCTCCCACGCGGACAATTCCGTTTTCGTCGAGGTCCTTCAGCGCGTCTTCGCCGACGTTTGGAATATCGCGTGTGATTTCTTCCGGGCCTAATTTCGTATCAACGGCCTCAGATTCATGTCGCTCAACGTGGATTGACGTGAACACGTCATCCTTCACCATCCGCTCGCTGATCAAGATCGCGTCTTCATAGTTGTATCCACCCCACGGCATGAACGCAACGAGTACGTTCTGCCCCAAGGCAAGGCGTCCCTCATCGCAAGTTGGTCCATCGGCCAGGGTTTGCCCCTTCAGAACAGGATCTCCAGGGAAAACAATGGGGCGATGGGTGAAGCACGTGGACTTGTTACTTTGCACCATGTGCATGAGTTCGTATGTATCCACTTCCCCACCATCGGTCGTGACCTCAATTCCTTGGCTGGTTACCTTAGTCACCGCACCGGACCTTCGGGCCACGACAGCAGACCCAGAATCCTCGGCTGCCACACGCTCGTAACCCGTACCGACGATCGGCTGATCGCTCCGAAGGCATGGCACAGCCTGGCGCTGCATGTTCGCGCCCATCAGGGCGCGGTTCGCGTCATCATTCTCCAAGAACGGGATTAGCGCCGTAGCGACCGAGATAATCTGCTGAGGCGACACATCCATGAACTGGACTCGGTCTCGCGGCACCGTCGGGTATGAGGCGCCACCGAAGTCCTTGCTACCAGCGGGGCAACGTACCTTTACAAACTCTTCAACGATATTGCCCTTATCGTCAAGCTTCATGTCGGCTGGAGCAATGTGGGCGTAGAAGTCCTCGTTAGCCGTCATGTAGACGATTTCTTCGCTGACCTTGCCTTTCTCTACCTTACGGTAAGGAGTCATCAGGAAGCCAAACTCGTCAATCCGAGCGAGGGTCGTCATTTGGCTGATGAGGCCGATGTTGGGGCCTTCTGGAGTTTCAATTGGGCAGATTCGCCCATAGTGCGAACGGTGGACGTCGCGCACTTCCAACTTTGCGCTGGTACGCTGCAAACCACCAGGTCCCAGACTCGAAAGTCGTCGTTTGTTGGTGATTTCGCTCAACGGATTGGTCTGATCCATGAACGTACTCAGCTGGTTTGAACTAAAGAAGCTCTTGATGCTCGCGCTCACTGGCTTGACCGACAGGATAATGCTCGGGAGCAAGGTCTCCTGATCTGCACTCGTCATGCGCTCGCGGGCTACCTTTTCCATCCTAACAAAGCCAAGTCGAAGCTGGCTTTGCAACAGCTCACCGACGCTTCGCACTCGCTTGTTCTTCAAGTCGTCAATGTCGTCACGCTCTGCTTCGCCGTCCAGATACGGCTCAATGGCATTGATGATCCCAGCAAGGTCATCGCTGGTCAGGTTGCGAACGGTCAACGGGATGTCGTTGCCCAATTTAATGTTTAAGAAGCGGCGACCCACCTTGCCGAGGTCATACCTCTTGATCTCGAAGAATTGGTTATAGATGAGCTGCTTGGCGGCTTCTTCCGTCGCTGCCTCACCAGGCCTCATGCGCTTGAAGATGTCCACCATAGCTTCTCGCATGTTTGTGGTCTTGTCTTGTTCAAGCGTTGCATTGAGTAGCTGGCTCACCTTGAGAACGTCAAGCTCCTTGAGGTCAAGCGACTCAATCTTCTTGGCCGTGTCGGCCTCAATCTTCTCTAGGCGCTTGATAATGACCTTGCCACCCTCGGTGACGTCTTCTAGAGGCCGCATTCCGACGAGTTCTTCGGAGGTCGGCTTCTTGAGCGTGACTTCCTCGCCGAAGTGCCACAACATTTCTTCGTTTGAGCCCAACGGTGATTCCACTTCC
The DNA here is from genome assembly GCA_020849075.1 of Fimbriimonadaceae bacterium. Lineage (GTDB taxonomy): Bacteria > Armatimonadota > Fimbriimonadia > Fimbriimonadales > Fimbriimonadaceae > JAFLBD01. The sequence goes on from JADLGZ010000226.1 coordinate 4,054, forward strand.
ACGGTCTGCTTGAGGGCGTCCTTACTTAGTCCCTCCAGAACCTTCTTGGTGAGTATCGTGCCCTTATCCAAGATCACCTCGCCCGTACTCTGATCCACGAGGGGCTCCACTAACTTCTTCTTGCCCGCCTCGCTCACCTTCATTTGGTAGCGGATACGGCCCCGCAGTTTCTCGGGATCACTGCTGTCAATGAAAGCGTGTAGCGCCTTGATAAGTTGGGTAATCGGCAACTTCTTGGTCTGCGAAATCTGGGTAAACACGGCCCGATTTGCGTCGGACTCGACTTCCAGCCACGGACCCTCGGTGGGAATGATGCGCGCCGAAATGATCACGTGCATCGCTGTATCAACGCCCTCTTCAAAGTAGAGGCCCGGCGAACGGCTGAGCTGGGACACAATGACACGCTCGCGGCCATTGATAATAAAGGTGCCTTTATCCGTCATCAACGGTAGGTCGCCTAAGTAGACCTCGGACTCAATTTCCTCACGATCCTTACCGCCAAATCGAACCGTTGCCTTGATGGGGGTCTCATACGTCATGTCACGATCGCGACATTCCTGCAACGAATACTTGGGTTCTCCGAGAATAAAATCTACGAACTCGATGTAGTTGGACTGGGTGAAGTCCCAGATGGGGCTGAACGTCTTGAAAAGCTCAGGAAGACCTTCTTCAAGAAACCATCGGTAGGAATCAAGTTGTAATTCAATTAGGTTGGGGACTTCTAGGATTCGTGGGAGACTTTTGACGGCAGGCTTAATGACTCTCAATACATTCCTCAAAGCCACGCGTAATTAGGGCACGAAAAACGACAGTTCATCGGGCGGCAACGCGGGGTCTAAGCATTATCCCCCAACGCTTGAGGCTAAGTCAAGCCCCC
>JADLGZ010000227.1 GCA_020849075.1 Fimbriimonadaceae bacterium
AAGTAGATGCGGCTGATATTGATCAAGTCATATCTGCGTTCGGCAATATGGGCGACAACGTTGAAGACGTTGATGTCTCAGACGAAGTTGATGCGGCTGACATTGATATTGTCATCGCTAACTTCGGCGGCATGGACGACTAATCGTTCACCCTTCGTGATGAATCAAGGGTCGGCTCAATTGAGCCGGCCCTTAACTTTGGTCCAACCAGTTTTGGGGTGCTGCGCCACCCGAGAAAACCCCCTCCTGAGCCCGGGCATTCAGATTGAGGATGAGCCCAACACATGAAAGGCAGAGCCACAAGGCGGTGCCACCATACGATACAAAGGGGAGCCATAGTCCGACGACCGGACCAATTCCCAGGTTCATAGCCATGTTAACAATCCAATGGAAGGCAAGAACAGAAAGGACGCCGATGGAAGCCATGCGACCAAAGAGATCGCCCATGTGGAGGGAGAGCATCCATCCGCGGACAAAAAAGACAAAAAATGCTAGAAGCAGTAGCGCCGACCCAAAGAATCCACCTTCTTCACCGATGACCGTAAAGATGAAGTCATTGTGCTGTTCAGGCACTGCACGTCTTTCTCGTTGTTCACCCTTTAGGAAACCTTGCCCCAACGTTCCGCCGACTCCGATCGCGATCATTGCTTGATCCTGCTGGTAGTGCTCTTTCTTATTGTCTTTGCTGCTGGAGAACAAGGTGCCGAGTCGCTCGAGTTGGTAGCCATGCAAGAGGGTGGTTCCCACAATGGATCCCCCCAAGATGAGGGCTACGAGTAGGCCCATAAGGTGTCGCCAAGGCACCTGAGCGGTGAGGCAAATCGCCAGCCACGAGACGAAGATCGTGATCGTCGCTCCCAAGTGCGGTTGCATGAAGACAAGAAGCAAGGTGGGGAGGACATGCAGGAACGAGAGGAGGAAGGTGCTGAGCTCGTTAGTTTGATCCTTACGGCGGTTGAAGAAGACGGAGAGCGTGATGACGGTGATGATCTTGCTCATCTCGCTTGGCTGAAACTGAATGGGGCCGATATCGAGCCAGCGTTGTGCCCCGCCTGCGGTGGATCCCTTTACCAAGACACCGGCGAGCATGACAAGGTTGAGGGCATACAGCCAATTCACTATCCGATTCCAAACGTTGGCGGGTGTTAGGAGGAACACGCCAAAGGGAATCGCGCCAATGGCAAGAAGTAGGAGTTGCTTCTTAAATGCCCCTAAAGCGGGTTGCGCTTGATTGACCGAATAGATGGCCACGAGCCCCACGAGCACTAGGATTGTTGCCGAGCCAACGAACAGGGGATCAAAACCGCTGGCCTTAAGCAGGCCGGTCCGTCGCTGAGTCGTGGCCACTAGGGACCCTCATCAGGAATTCTCGTTGACGAGGCCGCGAATTCGCGTTTAACCATGCCTTGACCTGCGACAAACCAAAAGCTAAGCTTTCGCTCAGCCGGGGTATCACTGCCGCTTGACATCCTCAAAATGACATCTACCCGAGTGGACTCCACCGGACCGGCTCTTAGGTTTAGCTTGTCGCGAGCTATGGCCACATCGGCGGAAGCCGGAGTGGAGGCTCCCGGCCCCGTCAAGGGAACACCATCAACAGCGAGCACCATGCGTCCATTCCAAGCCCACTTTGATCCGATGACGACCGGATTCTTCAGAAGTGGGATAACCGGGTCATACATTTCGCCGCCCGCTCTCCACAAGGCGAATCGGTCACTATCAAACTGATAGGCCTCGTGCTCAAAGGTTTCGCCGTGCCGCGAGTCCAAATTGAACACGACCTCGCCGGGACGTCGGATTTCCTTGAGGGTAACGGGAAGTTGACTCCCAGCCACGACCAAGAGCCCCTTCGCGTACGGCAGTCGGTCGGCTTTAAAGTCGGCCAACGGGGTGCCGTCGCTCGGTGTATGACAACCCGCTCCGAAGAGCGCCACGAGGCTAATGAACAAGGTAATCCTCGCGTTGGTGCATGTCATTTCTTGAGCTCTAGTACAAAGGTTTGCGGAGCTTGACCATTGAATGTGATCGTTGTCTCCGACTTCACCGCTCCCATATTCTTTACGAAGTAAAAGGTACTGGTAACTTTACCGCGCCCCTTGGAGGTTTCTATCGTGCCGATTAAGGTGACTTTTCGAGCGGTGAACTTACCCGCTGGAACCGAGACTGGCCCATCCCCAACCACTTTGTATGTGCCCGCATTCTTGATCGTCTCCGTATCAGTTTTGATGTTGTACTCGAGTTTCCATGTCTTCCCAATGGCGAGGTCAGCCGGGAGCTCAAGGCTGGGGGCACTCAATTTACCGATCGAGACACCTACCACGGAGGCACCCTTGTCGTCAATCTTGACTGTGTCCGTGCCGACAGCAGCGAGGGCGCCGTCTCGAGACCGCTCAATCAGAATCGTTCCGTTGGTTGAGGGCTTGACCTTCTTCGTCTCTGTGCCTTCTCCGTCCGCTTGCCCGGAGACCTTCACCACGAAGGTTTGTGTTCCTTCTTTAGCAAATCCTCCGTAGACGAATCCATCGTGGTGGAGCTTGATCGGAACCTCAGCGTTCGGGGCTGCGGCAGGTAGGGGTTTTGATGTCGGCGGTTTTTCTACCGAAGGGCTGGTTGTGGGCGAGCAACCGATCGCCACGACCATCGCGATGACTGGTACCAAGAATCGAATCTTCATTCAGCCTTCTTGAGGGTTGTGCTCACGAGACGCATGGTCGAGACGGCAACCGCTTGCTGCTTGACTGGCTTGCCCTTGACCATCACATCTCGGACGGCCACGACCTCCTGACGGTAACGAGCGATGCCCACACCTGGGGCCCACCACGTGGTCTGGGCTGCGCGACCCGTAGCCCAGGAGATCGTGCTAAGGATTGGAGTAGCCATCATCCGGCCCGCGTCAGTGTCTACTTCTTGATTCTTCTGGACGACTGAATCCATCTTCGCATCGCGGCTCGTACCGTCCGGAACAAACCCGTGGCCTTCCCATTTGAATTGAGTACCTTCCTTCATAGGGAATCTCATGGCTGGTTGAGGAGGAGTGAATGCCTTGGGTGGATCACCAACCGAGACCTGGAAGAGTCCTTTTCCTTTCTCAAGAATCCATTGCTGGCGCTCGTTCACCATCCCCTTGGCGACGGCCTCCAAGGTGCCATACGTGCGATCGCCTTGAGTGTAAACATTGGTACACCGAAAGGTCATCTCTTGCTTGTCAGATCGACTCGGTGAGCCACCGACCGTGACATTGGTGGAAACCTCATAAACCCACTGATTGCCGCGGGCCATGGGGAAGTAGTCTAGGTCATTGGCCTTGGCGGCCTGAGCCGCATTAACAATCTTGATTTCTTCCGGCACGTAGCCGGAAGCTTGGTTCTGGTTGCATCCCGCTAAAGGCAGTAGGCTACAAA
>JADLGZ010000228.1 GCA_020849075.1 Fimbriimonadaceae bacterium
AGGCAATCGCGCCGTTGCCTTGGCCCTAGAATGGCCGGTGATTGCCGAGGCAGCTGCGACCTCCGGCTTACCCGTAGATCAGGCGATTATTGAATTGCAACAGGCTGGAATGCGAGCCGTTGTCTTGCCCGAGGACACGATAGGCGACGCCCTAGATCGGGGAGACTTGCGCCTCGTTGTCGACAGTGTTGGAGAGGCAAAATGGCTCGTTGGCCGCCTTAGTCAGGACGATGTGCAGAAGGCTCTTCGGCGCCGGAGTATTTTGACACCCAGTTCCGACGGCCGCGGAATTCAGCTTGGAGCTGATCTCCCGTACCAAGTCCTTCGGTCGGTATCTCTCGGCCTTGATCCCGTAGTTGCTCGGCAAGTTAAGGGTGCTGGCCTTTTTCTCGTTGCGCGCAGCTCCAATGTTCCGAGCCCGAGTCTTGAGTATGTCAAGGCCATTGTCAGCGACGCAGGTGAGAAGGGGGCGGATGGATTCTTACCCCAAGGCGATAGCGTGCTGGGTAGTCGAGCCCACCTCAAGGAGATGGCTGAGACCTTGAAGCTGCAGGGAATGGTCTACTGCTCACCTGAGTTTGCAAAGATGGTGGGAGAAACGACCATGCTCACCAGTAATCCTGAGAACGTGGTGCGACTACACGCTATTCAGGCCGCCGAAATTGAGCGCATGACCCCGCAAGAGGTCATCGAGCGCTATGCCAGGGCCGCTGGCGAGCGAAATCAGCGGATTCTGCTTGTGCGTCCATTTGACAGCAGCCAGGACACTCCTTTGCGGTCATTGGCGGCTTCGCTTGACCTTGTTGCTAAAGGAGTCGTGAAGGAGAAGCTGGCGGTGAGCCAGCCGCGCCCGTGGGCTAATCCATCCGTGCCCGCCTATGCACCAATCCTGATTGCCTGCGGAGTGCTTGGAGCTTGTTGTGGCCTAGCCACGACCGTATTGTCAAGCCGCTGGTCCCAGGGCGTTGTGATCCTTCTGGGTTTCCTGAGTTGTGGGTTGGCTCTGAAAGGTAACCCGCAATATCTGGCGACCTTTGCGGCCATGATCTTCCCCGTACTCGCTTACGAAGGGCTCAAGTCTTGGCGTAAATGCCACCCAGTGATCCAGTTTGGCCTGATCTCCTTGGTTAGCATTGTGGGTGGGCTTTGCGTAGCCGGCCTACTCAATGGGCCCGCTTACTTTGTTCGAGCGGAGAGCTTCTGGGCCGTAAAGATGGCGCACTTCCTCCCGATTATCGCGGTCACTGCGATGGTCGTGCGGGACCAATTTGAGTTGCCCAAGGTAGCGATGACGCCCGTAACGTGGGGAGCGCTGTTCGTCGGAGGCGTAGCCCTCATTGGGCTTGGGTTCATGCTGGCTCGTACCGGCAACGATAACCCGGCTGCGGTATCCGGGGTTGAACTGAAACTCCGTAGTGTCCTTGAGCGGTACTTCAGTGTTCGTCCGCGGACCAAGGAGTTTGCGATCGGTCATCCTGCGATGTTCATCGGGCTGGCCGCTTTGGCGCGCCCCAACCGCAAAGCTCAAGTCACCGGAGGTTTCCTAACTGCGCTTGGTATGATCGGTCAGACAAGTATGGTGAATACAATGTGTCACCTTCACACACCCGTCTTTGTAGGGCTGTTGCGGATCGCGATTGGCTTGGCTGCAGGCCTAGCGGTAGGTTTAGCTTTATGGCCGCTGGTAAGGCGGTGGCTTCCCGCATGAGCAAGCTCCTCGTTGCCGGCTACTTCGGTTGTGACAACCTTGGCGATGATGCAATCCTCCTGGGGTTTGTCGATGGCGCGGGCCGGGCTGGATATGAGTTCACAGTACTTAGTGGAGCCCCAGAAGAAACCTATCGCCTGTATGGTTTGACAAGCATTCCCCGCAAGGACATGGCCCGATTCAAGGAAGCGATGGCCAAACATGATGCGCTCGTCTTTCCCGGTGGCTCGATTTTCCAGGATGTGACAAGTGTCAAGAGTGCCCTCTTCTATGCGAACCTCGTGCGCGAGGCAAAGAAGCTTAATAAGAAGGTGGTGATGTTGGCCCAAGGGGTTGGCCCCTTGAACACTTTTCTGGGCAAGCGAGCGGCGAAGTTTGCCTTCGAAAGTGCGGACGCCATTGCCGTTCGTGATCCAGAATCCATTCGTAGCCTGAATTCGCTTGGTGTCAAGGCCGTCCCAAGGGCAACGAGCGATATGGCTTTTCTCCTCCCTGCGATCCAGGGAGAAGAAGCGGGGTATCAGATCGGTACGATGAAGTCGGTTGGCCTGATTCCTCGCCCCCATGGTAAGGGGCAGGAAGTAGAAAAGCTCTTTGCTGAACTGAGTCGCCTGCTTTATGAGAACGGTTATATGCCGACCTTGATCGAACTCGATCGGAGCTTCGATGGTCCCCTGATTCAAAGCATCGAGAAAGCTCAGGGAGGCAAGATTCCGAGTCTCCGGAGACTCGGCACTCCGATGGAACTCCAAAAACGACTACTTCGCATGGATGGGGTCATCAGTATGCGGCTTCATGGCGGCATCATTGCGACAACCGTCGGAGTGCCTAGTGTCATGTTGAGCTACGATCCAAAGGTGGCGGCTTTTGCCAGTGAGGCCGGGCTACCGTCGGCACTTCCGATGAATAGCTTGAGTGCCTCGCGCGTCTTTGAAGTATTCCAAACGATGATGAAGCAACGCGATCAGTCGGCAGAACGGCTCACTGCCCGCCGCGAGACCCTCCGACAGCAAGCGATGCTTAACATCGAAGTTCTTCAAAACTGTGTTCGTTAGGCGATCCCTCATTTTTGTCTTGCCACTCCTGCCCGCGTTGTGTCTGGCGGGTTCTCAGAATTGGAGTTGGGTCAACAAGAACTTGATCAACAAGATCAAGATTGAAGGCACCCGTCGCCTTGGGTATCACATCCGGACCGTCAGTGGTGACCGTGAGGCATTTAACGTCAGCAATGACCATGGCCTCGGGAACCGGGCCTTCACAGACGTGGGTCTCATCCAAGTATCTGGGCGCCAAGTTCTCGGTCTGTTCAACTTCGAAGCCGCCTTTGTAGATAGTCGGTTCAGTTCGCCAGATGCGCAGCGGTTCAGCCTTGACTATGATCGGGATGGCTGGCAGATCAACCTGGGCGATATCCGGGGCAGCCTGCTGAACACGAACCGATTTGCGAGTTTCAACCGTACCCTTCGCGGCGCACAAGTCGGCTATAAGTCAGGGAGTTTTCAGGCGAAAGCATTAATGAGTCAAGCTAAAGCTCGGGCTGAAGCGGTGACGATTCCTGGCAATGGCAGTAGTGGCCCGTACTATCTACAGACGAGCCAGATCGTGCCCGAAAGTGAACGTGTCCAAGTGGATGGGCAGCCTATGCAACGCGGTCGCGATTACACGATTAGCTACGAGGTGGGTTCGTTGAGTTTCACTACATTGGCCATACCGCCCAGTAGCACGATTGCGATCACTTTTGAAGCGTATGGCTTCAATGCCCAGCGGGGAACGATTGATGGCGCTGGGATGAGTTACGATTTCGGACGAGGGGGCAAGATTGGTTTGACGGCAATGCGACAAACGGCTCGCGGGAATGCCTTCGGAAGTACTCGTCTTGATAAATTCTTCGGGTTCGGGCCACCGAGCACACCTTACACTCTGCAGTTTGAACCCCTAACTTCGCGCCCAATTATTATTCGGGTGAATGGGGCTTTGCAAATGGAAGGCGTTGACTATTACTTTGATAGCCTCAACCCAGCCACGTTCTTCTTCACCCGGTTCATGGCCCCAACTGATGAGATAGACGTTGTCTATACACCGAAGCCCCGGACTACAGTGGATGGTGACCGCGAAGTGGTCGCTATGGACTACCGGCTCCCGCTGGGCAAGAATGGCTCCATTAGCTACGCCCTCGCCAAGGGCAAACTGAAGAACGAACTCAATCCAAGCGAGGGCCTGGCCCAGGGGCTAACGCTGGAGTATGCCCAAGGACCGTGGACCCTCAGGGCCGGAGCTAGGGACATTCCAAGAGGCTACGTCAGCATCGAGAGCACAAGCTTCAACCGAAACGAGCGGGCTGGCGATGTCGCGGTAAGTTACGCGCTCAGTTCCAAGGCGAAGCTCACCGGTAACCACAGCAGCGCTTTGGTCACGACCCGCACCGTTGATAGTGGTGGAAACTTGCTGTACCGCCAATCAAGAGTATCGTCCAGCGGGTTACTTTATGACTTTGCACCATCAACGGGTGGGCAGCCACTCAGCGTTGGGTGGGATCGCCGCCAGTCTCGGATCCTTGGTAACCCGTCGGTGGCCGATACCTTCTCATTAGCCACTAACAAATCATTTGGCTCCTGGGATTATCGACTGTCGCTAAACCATATGATGGGTTCAGGTCCAACGACCTTTACCGCTGACTCGCCGCTTCAGTCGTTTTCGGTGAGCGGGCTGACCGGAGTGGTTTCGTGGCGACCGAACCCGCGGGTGACGCTGGATACTGCGCTCAGCCTGAACTCTGTCCGCTCCGGGGGCGAAAGCGGTCTCGGTCGGCGGGCCGACCTAAACGTGGCCTACACGCCGAGTGAGAGGCTCAGCTTTGGTCTGCAGTTTAGTGACACGGATAGCGGAGGTGTCAGCGGGCTCGGCGGATTCAACGACGGAAGTGGCTTAGGCTATGGCTCAAGTGGCTTCAGCGGTACTGTTCCGGGCCTCAATTTCCTCGGTGCAACCGGTTCGCGCTTAGCAAACCTGAGGGCTGATTATCGGCCCAGTGATAATTTCTCAGTCGGGATATCTGCCTTTATGAATCGCTACACCGGGAGCGTGAGCAGCAATAGCGAGACTCAAGGCATCGGGGCCAATGTCTTTTGGCAGATCAACCCCATGCACCGGATGTCAGTGGGAATTGATACGAGTAGCACCAAATACATCAACAGCCCGCAAACGTCATCAGCGACCTTGTTGTCTGCGGTGATTGATGGTCGTTTTTCTGATCGATTTACTTACATCCTCCGTGGGAGCGCTCTTCTCACGGGGGGGACAAGTGCCTACCAGCAAGACGGCCTCACTTTCGAAGGGGTGGCCACGTATCGCTTGGCGAGGCGGCAGAATTTGATCGCGGAGGTCACGAGTGGGCTAACGACGGGATACCTTCCGCAGAGTGACTTCTCAGCTCGCCTAGCGTATCAGTATCAACTCATTGATGCTTTGGCCCTTAACCTCGGCTATCGCTATCGCAATGTCGTTAATGACGATAGCCTTTCAACAAGCGGGGCTTATCGCTCCGGGAGCTTCGATGTGGAGCTATCGTTCTCCTTTCGGTAACTCAGGCTGAGCTGAAACGTACTTGTCTTTGCACTTTATGAAATCATTTGTTTGGCTTTTGCCTCTTGCCTCGTTGTTCCTGATCGGGTGCGGAAGCACCGTGTACGAAGGCTCGACCTTAAGTGGTCGAATTGCCGATGAGGAGGGGCAGCCGGTTCGCGATGCGGATGTTTGGACATCCGACGCTTCGACTCGAAGTAGCGTCAATGGTTCTTACACACTGCGCGGAAGCCGGGCGGGTGACATCAACGTGTTCGCCGAAACGGTTCAAAATGGCGTCACCTACCGTGGGCGAAACATGATCCGAGCGGTACCCGACGAGCCACAGTACAACTGCAACATTGTGGTGTTTCCCATAAACCGTTTAGCGGAAATGCATGGTGTGGTCCGGAACTCATTTGGTGACCCGATTGTCGGTGCCCGGGTTTTTGCTTACTCGGATGGATATCTCACGAGCGGTTCGACCGTAACCGATTCTGATGGTCGGTATAACTTGACCTATTTGGGTGGCGGAGTGCCCTACACTGTGCAGGCAGGCGCTTCCGGATATTCGAACGACACGGACACCGTAAGCCTCGCGAACGGAGAAGACAGGACTTTTAATTTCGTACTCGTTGATGCCGGAACTCCCCTCCTTCCCCAGGTGACAAATGTTTCAGCAACCACTTGGGTTAGTCCGGCGTTTACCGCATCTCGTGGCGGGCAAAACCCGTTCGCCGCTTATGAGAACATCAAACGGCGTTGGAACCCAAGTCGCCCGATCGCGAACTCACGAACGAGTTCTTTCGGTAATCCTATCGAGGTCGAGTTGAATTGGGATCGATTGGTCGGAGATGATTTCTATGGCTATGGAATCTATCGTGGCTATAGTTCAGGCTCAATTACCGACTATGACTTCTACCGCGAACCCCTTGCGGGAACCTACATTGATACCGATGAGAGCCTGCTTCCTAATTCGATGTACCGCTATCAGGTGTCCGCGCTGGGCACTAGCTTCCCAGACGACCCAGACAGCGAGGGGCCGAGAAGCGCGGTGGCTCAGGCCCGGACTTTAGATGATCTCACAGCCGATGCTGTATCAGTTGGCTCGACCCTCAATTTCTCCTGGGATAATTTATCGGGCGCGACCTCGTTCGTGGTCTATATCTTTGACGATTTCCCCAGCGTGAATCTGAGCTCACGCTGGAACAATGAGAGTGCCCCAATCGGCGGCACGGGCCTCAGCTATAATCGTAACACCAACCCGGGAGGGCTCGTCCTGGGCCATACGTACTATTACATAGTGCTCGGCCTTGCGAATGGAAATGCCAGTCGAACCTTGAGCCCTGTCCAAGCATTCACATACTAAGATGCAGAAGCGATTTGCGTTCCTTGCCGCTTGGGGCTTCTTGGTTCATGGGGCAGGTGCCACCACCCTGACCGTGCCGTTTTCGGCATTGCGTGGGCCTGATCCCGTTGATCAGGCTGCTCGCCAATTCACCGCGAATCTCGCGGCGCTTTCCGAGCGGGAGCGTGCGGTGATTGAACAGGGCACCGGACGGCAGGCTCCGATCTTCACCATGCCAGTTCGGGTTCGTTTAGATGGTGCGCCGCCGCGTCGCATTGTCCCGTCGCGACGAGGCGGTCCCGGCATTACTCTGCAGTTTGAGGCGTCGGGTGATCGAGCATTTCCTAGCGATTACAAGGCGTTACTCCAAGCCGTTTTTGCCACTGTCGAGTCACGGCTAGATCTTGTGTTTGGCAGTCCCGCGGAAAGCGGATCAGTTTGGGTTCGGAACTACGATGCAGATATTCCTGACCGGCATGCTGTTGCTGGCGGAATCTATCTGGACAATAATGGCAACGGGCAGCGTGAGATCCGTTTTCCTGTTTACGCTGACGGCATTGGCATCAAGCCTGAAGTGGCGGCGGTTAACTTCGTGCATACGCTATTGCTCGCCTATATGGGGAGCAAGCAGCTGCCCTATGATGGATGGGATGAAGGGTTGGTCCGGGCCGCAACGATGCGCGTTTGTCGTAC
>JADLGZ010000229.1 GCA_020849075.1 Fimbriimonadaceae bacterium
ACAAGTTCAGATTTCAAGCTAAAAATGCATCTTCGCCCCGACCGCTTCGGACGTGGTGGTGACCATACGCCGTTCGCCAATCTCGGGTTTCCGGCGGTACGTCTCACCGAAGTCCATGAGGAGTGGGCGCATCAGCATACATCCGAGGACACTGTCGAAAATATGGACTTTGAATTTCTCGCCCGGTCCGCCGAGGCCAACCGAGTTGTAATGGATCAGCTCTCTAGGAGCGGGTCTGCGCCAACAAATGTCACCTTCGATCCAAAAGCAGGCTATCATACGAATCTTTCTTGGCAAGGCGAAGCGCAAGACTATCAGGTCTTCTGGCGTGAGACCTCAAGCGCGACTTGGCAGGGCTGTCAACGAGTAACGGGCCAAGGAGCCGAAATGAAGAACCTCAACAAGGACGAGTTCATTTTTGGCGTTGCCGCCGAACATGGTGTTCCGGTCGAGGCTCATGTGGCGACCTAGCGATTGTTGGCGAGTTTCGCGAGCAACCGAAGGATTTCGATGTACAGCCAGACCATCGTTACGAGCAGGCCGAACCCGGCGTACCACTCCATGTATTTTGGCGCCCGGTTGCCCACGCCTCGTTCAATCAAGTCGAAATCCAGCAGAAAGTTGAACGCGGCAATGCCAATGACGATCACCGAAAAGGCAATACCGACGGGGCCGGAGCTATAGATCGGAAAGGCAGACACGAAAGCGGGGGCAAAGAGCCCTACGACGAACGAGAACAGGTAGAGTAAGACGACGGCCGCGGTAAGACCGATAATGACAGATCGCATCGTCTCGGTAACGCGGATGATCCGAGTCGCATACAACGTGAGCATCACTCCAAGAGTGATCATCGTTCCGGCAACTGCAATAGGCACGGCACCGGCATAGGCCGTCCTTGCGAGTGACGTGGCGGTCATGATGCTGATCACTCCGACCACATACCCTTCGATCAGGGCATAAATAGGTGCGAGAACGGGTGCAAGGTGCGCCTTGAATCCGATGACGAAGCCCAAGACAATCGCAACGAGCACCCCACCGATGAGCCCGCCATAGCTCGGGAACATCCATCCCATGGCGGCGGTAGCAAGGAGCATGACCAAGAGCAGACCCGTCTTTTGGATGGTGCCCGAAAGGGTCATCGGGTCGGCGGATTCCATCACTGGATGCTCAAACACCGACTCATTCATTGCCGGATTGCTCGTGCGGAACATATTGCGTTCTTGATTTCTCATCGTAGATAACTAGAGTAACGATCTACGGAGCGGTTCTGTTGCAGGGGGCACGGGTACCTTGATGGGCATGGAACCTGTACAGCCGCGAACTTGGAAGGAGTTCTTTGACGGCCACGCGCCGCATTACGACCAAAACGTTTTTACTAGGAACACGTTGGTCGAGGTGCAGTTCTTATGGGACACCATGAGGCTTGAACCTGGAATGCGGCTCCTAGATGTGGGTTGCGGCACCGGGCGCCATGCGGTGGAACTTGCGAAACGCGGGCTGGAAGTGACGGGAGTAGATGTGAGCACTGGGATGCTGGAAGTCGCGCGGGCGAAGGCAGCTGAGGCAGGTGTCTTGGTCGAGTTTATTGAGGCCGACGCGACCACTTGGCGGGCGTCCGATTTGTATGATGCGGCGATTTGTCTTTGCGAGGGTGGCATGGGGCTGATCAATCACGACGAAGACCCGGTTGCACATGACCTTGGCATCCTCCGTGGAATTGGCGCGAGCCTTAACTCGGGCGCACCTTTCGTGATGACCGCCATGAACGGCTACGCCACGATCCGACGAGCGACAGATGAGTTCGTCGAGCAGGGATCTTTTGATCCGGGGACGATGGTAATGGCCTATGCCGACGAGTGGGAACTGCCCGAGGGCAAGGTGCCGATGCTGATCCGGGAGAGGCTATTCATCCCACCGGAGCTCGCGAGCATGCTCCATCATGCGGGGTTCGCTGTTGAACACATCTGGGGCGGCACCGCCGGCGAATGGGGCGAGCGACCTCTGAAACTGGATGAGATCGAGGTCATGTTTGTGGCTCACAAGCGGTAAGTGAGTTGGGGGTTTTTGAGGTCGGAGTTCGGGGTTCGAGCGACTCAAACGGCAAGGTAGTTCACCTGCCATCGGAATCCGAGTTCTGTCATTTCGACTACCGGATTCCGGACTCTCAACTCCGAACTTGCGGCAAGTGTGCAGGCAACACCTAGAACGGGAAGCTCAGTTCCTATGATCGCAATCATGGCGGGTACCTGAGAAATAATGACAATAGATGTCAATGGATCACGGACGAATGGCAGGCTGGTTTGCGGGCCCCAAAGCCGAAAATGGCGAATGGTTTGGCAATATCGTGTCGAATATCTTGGTTGACTACTACGCTTGGAGAAAGAACTACTTCCCTGAGGATACGGTGATCGTTCGCTCCAAGGAACGCCGTGGTGCCGAGTCGTTTCGCGATGACTTCGAGGACAAGCTCATGGAGCTTCTGTCGCGACTCAAGGCTGACTATCCATTTCAGAGCCCACGGTACGCGGCCCACATGGTTGCAGAGCAGGCGTTACCGGCGATCGCCGGGTACTTCGCGGCGATGCTCTATAACACGAACAATGTGTCGAATGACGCCGCACCGGTTACAGTAAAGCTTGAGTTGGAAGCTTGCCGGCTCATTTCGCACATGCTGGGTTACGGGGAAGGCAATTGGTCGCACCTCACGAGCGGCGGAACGATCGCCAATCTTGAGGCCTTGTGGGTTGCCCGAACGGTCAAATACCTTCCGCTGGTCACCCGCGATATGCGTGACCACCTGTCCCTCCCGACAATCGAAGGCAGCACCGAGAGCCTGCTTCTTGCATCTCCGATGAAGGCACTGGACGACTTTGTCGCTTGCTTTGAAGAAATCGGGGATTCGGGAAGAGCCATCGCCGCCTATCTCGGCTCGCCCCACAATGTGGCCGTGGTCGGAGCCGGCGCCATTGAACGGCAGCTTGGTCGACATCCGATTCTGATCGTTCCGGAGACAGCTCATTATTGTTTCGACAAGGCCATTGACTTGCTCGGCATTGGCCGGGCTTCTCTCCGAAAGGTGCCCGTTGATTCAAACTTCCGAATGCGAGTGGATGCCCTCGAACAGCAGCTTTGCGAGGCAGATACGAGGAACGAAGATGTTATTGCCGTTGTGGCGGTAGTCGGGACTACCGAAGAAGGCGGGGTTGATCCTGTTGACCAGATATTGGAGCTTCGGGACAATCGCGAAGCATCGGGGAAGAGCTCGTTCTGGATTCACGCCGATGCCGCCTACGGTGGATATCTGAGAACCTTGACGACTCCGACTAGGATGGGCCTCGGGCACCCCACATCAATGGTCAAGGTCGGAGGGCAAATTCGTGAAATCAGCTTATCATTGCCCGAACGTGGCGCTTGCAACGCTTTAGAAAGGCTAGGCGAATGTGATTCGATCACGATTGACCCGCACAAGCTCGGCTATGTGCCTTATCCCGCGGGTGCGATTGCCTTCAAGACCAATCTCGTAAAGCCGATTGCCCGCCAATCCGCGCCATATATCGAAGAAGCACCCGGCGGTGTGGATGCCGAATGCGGATCTGAAGCGATCGGTGTCTATATCCTAGAGGGGAGCAAGCCCGGCGCGGCGGCGGCAGCGGTCTGGTTGTCCCATACTCTTATCCCACTCGACACGTCGGGCCATGGAAAGCTTGTGCAACAGACCGTTCGCAACGCCTGTGAGTTACAAGCACTCCTCGAAAACTACCCGGAGTGGACTGGGTTGGATGGGGTAAGTGCTGTTTGCTTGTGCCCACCGGGCTCCAATATCGTTTGTTACGCCTTTCGTCCGGCCGTAGCCACGACCCTCTCTGAACTCAATGACTTCAACCGGCGAATCTACGAGAAGTTCAGCGGTTCGGAATCACTGAATCGTCGGGTTTACGACCAGCAGTTTTTCGTTAGCCGGACCACACTCTCACCCAGACAGTATCGGATCGAGGGCGTTGCCCCCTTCCTAGCGCGCCTAGGCGTAAGCCCAGAGGAGTTTGAACAGCAGGGTGTTTTTCTTCTACGGTCGGTCCTGATGAATCCTTGGTACGACGCAGCGAAACAGAAAGGTAAGTACTACCTATCGGAACTCGTTGGAAAGCTTTTTGAAGAAGCGCATCAGCAAGCAACGTCTCTCTAGGAATAAGGCTCAACGTGCTTTGAGCTTGCCAAAACATGACCTAGTACTTAGATCGGCTCAGGTTACACCTTTGTAGAGCCTTTCGGCCTCATCGTACTCGTCAACATTGTCAAAATCCACGATGCTCCCGGGGTCGGCTTCAAGGTCGATGATGACTTGGCCTTGAAGGACATGACCGAGGCGGCGTTCGGCTTCGGCGATGGACATCATGCGGGCGAAATAGCGAGCCAATGCTCCAAATCCAAACTTGCGCATCATTGCAAATTGGCTCTTACGTGAGTGGCGGATGGCGTTGAATAGGTCGCGACCGAACGTAAGGCCCTCAGGTGTCGCGGCGAAGAAGCCACCCGACAGCACTCGACCCTCGCGCAAGTAGATTGGGGATGTCTCCCAAGTCGGGTAGGCGTCACGGAAGGTTTTTTGGCGGCAGAGGCCGCCGGCGTACCAACGAGGTTCGGTAATCCGGCTGTCGAGCCTTTCGACAAAGGACCGAATTGCCTCGCCCGTGACGAACGGCATGTCGGCGGGCAGGATAACGAGTCGCTCGGTATTGAGCATGGCGCTAGCGGCGATCGCGTTGTCAACAGCGGAGGTCGTTTCGTCAATCATGCCGCCGTAATGAATGTAGTTTCGGAGGTCTTCGCCGCCGACGGTGGCGATCGGGCCAATGTCCGCCTGGTGGGCGGCCTCTAGAACTATCTCTAACGACGTGCGGCCGCCGAACTTGGCGAGGGCCTTTCGGGGCGTCCCAAGGCGGACAGCGAGCTTATCGGGGCAAACCCCGCCGGCGACAATGGCGATTCCCCAACTCATTTAGAAGGCTTGGACTTGAGCACGTTGTAAACGTGCTGATACCGTACGCCAAGGGCTTTGGCAATCTCGGCTTTGCTCATACCCGCGGCGAACATTTTACGAGCGGTTGCCGCTTTGTTGATCGTGCCGTGGGCGTTGAGGACCCTGTGGTTTGGAGACGCGGGGCTCCGGTCTCTCCCCCCGGCCCGCTCCCCCCGCACGCAGTTGAGGAGGGACACCATTTCGACCGCGCTCATTGCGGCCTCGCGGCCCTTGTTCCCCATCTTCATCCCTGCGCGATCAAGGGCTTGGTCTTGGTCGTCAGGAGTCAAAATGCCCCAAGCAATCGGGATTCGAGTCTCAAGTTGGAGATTCATGAGAGCACCGGCCACATCGGCCGCGAGCAGCTTGGCATGAGCGGTTTGGCCCTGAAGAATGCAACCGAGGGCGACGATGCCATCTATGCCTCGGTCTATCAACTCGCGGCAAGCGAGCGGTATTTCCCAACTTCCAGGAACGCTGACAACCTGAACATCGGAAGCACCGGCACTCTCAAGCGATTCCAAAGCACCCTCAAGGAGTTGTTTGGTGACGAGTTCGTTCCAACGCCCGACGACGATAGCGAACTTCTTGCCGGAGGCATCGATCTTCCCAGCCAACTTCATAGCAAGGGACATTATAGCGAACTGCTAGCTTATAGCTAGCGAACCTTGTCCGCAATCGCCCTTCGGAACATCGCGTCGGCGATTTCCTCCGAGGTTGGATTCCAGGTTCCGGCTTCCATTTGTGCGCGGATTTCGTTGACGCGGTCCTCACGATCGGGCATGGCAATGACCTCGGCCGTCAGAGCCTTGATCATTGGGCTGTCGGTGGGGAGGGGGCTGGGGGCAGATTCGTCAACGGTCTCGCGTTCCCGGATGGATCCAAGGACCTTTTCAAGTTCGGTTTTGCTGATTTGCATGTGTCGCCTTTTGTGCGACGCCGCCATCCATTAGGTAACCCGGCTAGCCTCAGGGGCTCCGTGGCTTTGCGTCCCACCGTCGCCGGTGGTTTGCTAGTATCTTGGACGCATACGTCCACTTCTGTTATCGGCAGGTTACACAGATTTCCTTAGGGTGAAGTTGGGTTTTTCGCACTGTAATGTGAGAACTTGGCCATGTGGCCTTAGACAAATACCAATGAATGGGGCAAAGATGGTCTAGAGAGGCCTTGGCGTAAAATAGAGACATGCCTCGCTATCACCGACTCGGCGAAATGCCCGCGCAACGGCATATCCAGTTTCGCAAGCCCGACGGCAGCCTTTATGCTGAGCAGCTTTTTAGTACTCACGGCTTCAGTGGCCCTATGGCACTGATGTATCACATTAACCTGCCGACCGAGGTGATGGGTTGGGAGGACATGGGACAAATTGCTCCCGAGTTCCTGACCGATGAGGCCCTGCGACACCGCCATTTCGTTACAGGTCGGATGCAGCCGAAGGGTGACGCGATTAGCGGACGAGTTCCGCTTATGGGTAACGCCGATGTTATTTGGAACAACGCTTGGATCGCTGAGCAAATGGTGGACTTCTTTAAGAACGCCGAAGCCGACGAGATACACTTTGTTCACGACGGCAGCGGTGTTCTTGAAACGATGTTTGGGGAAGTCCCATTTCGGCCCGGAGACTACTTGGTCATCCCTCGTGGAACGATTTGGAAGATCAGATACGACAAACTTCCCGTACGATGCCTCGTTTTCGAAAGCCATGGAGAAGTGACGATTCCCCGTAGGTATCGCAATGACTTGGGCCAACTTCAGGAGCATGCTCCCTACCACGAGCGTGATTTCCGCCCACCGAGCTCACTACCAACTCAGGACGTTAAAGGGACCTTCAACGTGGTGGTCAAAGCTCGACAGAGGCTAACAAAGTACATCTATGGCTACCACCCATTCGACATTGTTGGCTGGGATGGCTATGTGTATCCGTACGCATTCAGTATCCATGACTTTAGCCCAATTACAGGCAAGCTACATATGCCCCCACCCATTCACCAGACCTTCCAGGCACCGGGATTCGTGGTTTGCTCGTTCTGTCCCCGCGTTCTAGACTTCCACCCAGAAGCGGTACCGATTCCCTATAACCACTCGAACGTGGACAGCGACGAGGTCTTGTATTATTGCAACGACAAGTTCGGCTCGAGAAAGGGAATCCAGGAAGGTTCGATAACCATGCACCCACTGGGGATTCCGCATGGCCCCCAGCCGGGTGCGGTGGAGGCTTCTCTTGGTCACACCAAGACTGAAGAACTCGCTGTGATGCTCGATACCCATCGCCCCCTGTATATGACCAAGGCAGCGCTGGCGATCGAAGATCCCGATTACTGGAAGAGTTGGCAACCGCCTTCCTAAATGCGGATCGCCGCGAAACTGGTGTGACCGTCTGCGCTGATACCCCGATCTGATGCTAAACTCTGCTTCACGTTGCCTTTGGGCAACGCAGGAGATCAGACCATTGGGTAGCGCATATACACCAGGACTCACCGTTAGCGGTAACACAACCGTCCGTCGCCCTCGACGTTTGCCGATCAAGGGCCAAGTGAAAGTACAGGTTGGCGATGCTGTTGGCCCACGAGACGTCGTTGCATCGGCTTCACTGCCTGGCATTTTGCAAACCATCAAGCTTGGAGAGAAGCTGGGACTTGAACCGAAGGAAGCCAGAGCGCTGTTCATGTACAAGGTGGGCGACCATATTGACAAGGGGGAGATGGTGGCGGAGTCCAAGGGTTTCTTTGGCCTGTTTAAGACCACGGTCAAAAGCGACTACTCGGGAACGGTAGAAGCCATTTCCGATGTGAGCGGGCACGTATTGCTCAGGCAAGAGCCGATCCCGGTGGATCTGACTGCCTACATTTCGGGCAAGGTAGCGGAAATCATGCCGGAAGAAGGGGCCGTTATTGAGACACGCGGCGCGATGGTGCAAGGTATTTTCGGCATTGGTGGCGAACAAGAAGGCGAAATCCGGGTTGCGGTGAAGGATCATTCCCAGCCCCTTGAGGCCAGCGACATTCTTGACACGGATACGGGCAAGATTCTAGTTGGGGGATCGCAAGTCACCTTAGACTCCATACGCCGCGCTGAGGAGGTAGGGGTCGTCGGACTGATTGCGGGCGGGGTGCTGGATAGCGACCTGATTGAAGTCCTCGGTTACGATATTGGGGTTGCAATTACCGGGCAAGAAGCTCTCCCCGTTACAATCATGGTGACCGAAGGGTTCGGACGCCTGAACATGGCGGAGCGAACATTCAAGCTCCTACAGACTCTTCAGGGCAAAAAGGCGAGCATGAATGGCGCAACTCAGATTCGGGCAGGGGTAATCCGGCCGGAGATCATCGTGCCGCTGGATCTCGGTGCGGACGAGGCCCATGAGGTGAGCGGAGCTCTTGAACTGAAGGCGGGAACGCCAATTCGTATCATTCGAGAACCCTACTTCGGTGCTCTTGGTACGGTAACTGAGTTGCCATCGCAACTGGTCGTACTTGAATCAGGCACGGAGGTCCGCGTCCTTCGAGCAAAGCTGGAAAGCGGCGAGGAAGTTACGGTGCCGAGAGCTAACGTCGAGATTATCGCGACATGACATGAAGATCCTTCTGGTTGATGACGAGGCAACTATTCTTGAAACGATAGAACAGAAGCTTCGGAAGGAGGGTTTCTCTGTCTTTACCGCAGCGTCAGCCGAAGAAGGAATGCGGCTCTATAAGCAAGTCCGACCAGACCTGATTGTCTTGGACGTCATGTTGCCAAATCGGTCGGGATTTGACTTGTGTCGAGCTATCCGCAAAGAATCCCACACGCCGATCATTTTCTTGTCAGCCCGCGGTTCGGAGTCAGATCGGCTCCTTGGACTGGAACTGGGGGCGGACGATTACGTGGTCAAGCCTTTCAATCTGGGGGAGTTGGCCGCCCGGGTCAAAGCCGTCTTAAGGCGGGCGAGGGGTGAAACACCCCTGGAAATCGCCGAAAGCGGGGATCTGCGGGTTGATCCTCGTACCCATATGGTGACCATCGGAGAAGAGGAGATTGAAATGGCACCCAAGGAGTTTGCGCTTCTCTACTTCATGGTGCGAAACTCGGGAAAGGTGTTCACCCGGGATCAGCTACTAGATCGTGTATGGGGTCAGGATGCTTTCGTGACATCGAGGACAGTGGATGTCCATGTACGATGGTTACGGTCTCGCCTGGAGGCAGATCCAAGCAATCCTAAGCGCCTCCTAACTGTTCGTGGAGTGGGCTACAAGTTTGCTGGCTAGGCGGCCAAGGGAAGGCTTTCAGGATCGGTCAGCGCTTCTCTTGGGAATGCCCACGTCGGATCCTTCTTGAAGAAGATGGTAAGGAAAGTTGCGACGAAGATTCTTCCGTCAATGATCAAGGAGCCATGCTTGGCGTAATAGACCCCTAGGCGCATCTTGATTGGAGCAACCCGGACTCGATAGTCGTGCATGACATCTGCCGTACCCTCATGGAGGTTCTCTTGTGATCGAAACCAGAGGCTAGCAAAGTCGGTGATTCCTTGCGGCACATTTAGAACCTCCCGTTCCTCGGCGGTGTAATCCGCCACGATTCGTGGATCATTTGGCCTTGGCCCAACGACGCTCATGTCGCCAATCAGGACGTTCCAGAACTGGGGCAGCTCATCAATTTTGGTCTTGCGCAGGATCTTCCCAAGAGGGGTGATACGAGGGTCTCCTGCGGCGGTGATGGCGGGACCGGCAAGATCGGCACCAATCGTCATTGTTCGAAACTTGAGCATGGCGAAGATGCGTCCGTTTTGCCCGACGCGCTTCGCTCTGTACAGTGAGGGCCCTTCGGAAGTTAGCCTCACCAGCGCTCCAGCGATGAGAAGCACGGGCAAGGTGAGAATCAATATGCCACTGCTGATGAAACAATCGGCCACCCGTTTGGATCGAAAGTACGCACGGCGGGGCATAAGGAGATTGTCGGTAGATCGCACCACATTCGGTACTCTACGGCTATGTCCGGGTTAAAGATCTGGTTGCTTCAAACTTGGGAGCCCAATCCACTAGATGACCCGACCGCCCGGCCATGGCGCACGGGGATGCTCGCCCAAAGGCTGGTTGCCAAAGGTCACGATGTAACTTGGTGGTGCTCAAGTTTCAGCCACACGGCGAAACAATTCCGAAAACAGGGGCTTACCGAACTTGGCCCCAACTATCGCCTGCGAACCCTTCCCGCCCTAGGTTACAAGAGGCATGTGTCGTTGGCTCGACTCCGCGACCATCGCCACGTTGCTTGGCAATGGCGAGGTCTGTCAAGGGACGAATCGAAGCCAGACCTGATCGTTGCCAGCTACCCGACGATTGAGTTGTGCGCGGAAGCCGCCAGGTACGCCAAAGAGCAAGCGGTTCCATTGCTCATCGATATCCGTGACCAATATCCTGACCTGTATTGGGAAAATGCACCTCGTATCACCCAGAGCTTGGTCCGGATACTCTGCCAATCGGCACGACAGGAAGCGGTAAGGGCGCTGGGCGGAGCCGTAGGGATTACGGCCAATGGTCCTGAAGTTGTGGATTGGGGCTTAGGTTACGCGGGGCGGAAGAGGGGAGCGTATGATCAGGCGCTCTACATGAGTTATGATCCGCCGCCCGTGACTGACGAGGATCGAGCGCGGGCGCAGGAATTCTGGAAGGACTTTGAAGGCAAACAGATTGTTGCTTACACCGGAATGATCGGACAGACGATCGAGGTCGCGCCAATCATGCATGCGGTTTCGGCATTTCCGGATGTTGAGTTTGTGTTTGCCGGTGGTGGAGATGGGCTTGCCCAAGCTCAGAAGTGGTCGGAGGATTTTCCCAATGTGCATTTCACCGGATGGTTAAAGACCCCCGAGATCCAGCGTTTGCTTGAGCTTGCGACTCTTGGCCTAGTGCCATATCGCGATCGGGCGAACTTCGAGCGGGGCATCACGAACAAGCCTGTCGAGTACTTGGCGTATTCGCTTCCGATAATAACGTCTCTCCAGCGGGGCCCCCTGGTTGAGATGCTCTTGGAGAGCGGTGCGGGCAGAACGTATCGAAACGCTGAGCCAGCGACGCTATCCAAGGTGATCTCGGAGGCATTGAGTAACTCTGAACAACTGAAGGCGATGCGAAGCAATGCTCGAGAATTATTCGAGCGAACTTTTCATCCGGACAAAGTGTTTGGCGCCTGGATTGAGATTATTGAGGCTGTGGCGGCAAAGTAGCTATGCGCCGTGCTTGACAATAGAAACCGCGCCGCCTAGGAAGAGGCCGACCATGATCCCCAAGAAGGTGTTCATTCCGTAGTTTTTGTTTATCGGCTCAGGTTCAACCCGAGGCTCACTGAGGATCGTCCAGTTGACGGATTCAACTCCGGAGTTCAAGGTGGCTTCATCGAAGGATTGGCGTAATCCACTAAGGACAGCCTGAATCGCTTCGACTTCGAAATTTAGTTTCATGAGTTCAAGGGCCTTTGTTGGGGCGTGCTGAGTGAGTCCTTTCCAGAAGTCACGTTGCGTATCGAGCATCGCTTTGCGAGCCTCAAGCCCAGCGACCTCTGAGTCCAATCCTTGGGCGGCAGCCCGGAATCGCTGCGTAACTTCTAGTTCAAAGGCCCGGCGCGCGGACTCAAGTTCCTCCTTTCGCCGAGCAAGCTCTGGGTTTGAATCGCCAAGCTGCCTTCGGGCCGTTTCATACGAAAATTCGGCGGCCAGAAGCGCTTCTCGCTCGGGCAAGTTGCCAGTCAGGCTACTGGGTAACTCCGGATTTTGATGAGCTTCTTGCGCTTGTTTGCGCCGAACGGCGAGTTCCCGATTCACCGCGCCGAGTCGGGTTTCGGTATCCATCAATTGGGTTCGGTAGTAGAGGGCGGAGGCCGGGTTGGTCGGGTCTACGCCTATGTTAGCTTTCCGCTGAGCATCGCTCAATCGATCTGTAGCGATCGTCAGCTCTTGTTCGCGTTCGTCAATGGCACGTTTAAGAATTGCCGCCTGCCGACCCGCCGTCCCCAGCCCTGCTTGGCTGGCAATACTTCGTAGGTGCTTCGAGGCGGATGCTACGACTTGAAGCGCCGTGGTGCTCGAGGGGTCGGTGGCGCTGATCTCCAGTTGGTTCCGGTTCAGTTCGGCCTTTGAGTCCAGCATGGCTTCGACTGTCCTTCTTGGCACACCTAGATCCTTGGCGACTCGGTTCTGCAGTTCAATGCTCGACACGATGCCCCGCAACATGTTGATTGGGCTGAAAGCCCCGATCGGGTTTGCTTTGGACTCAATTGTTGGGACCAATAGGCTTGCCTTTGCCATGTACAAGGGTGGGACTAGGCTCGTGTATGCGAGGCCGAGGATGCCGCCTAGGAGGCCCAGAGCGACCATCCATTTCCACCGTGCTCGGACAGCGCGGGCGTAGATATCAATATCGTCCGGTGGTTGAGCCACAAGGCTAGGATACCGTGGCGCCCCAGAGAGGACTCGAACCTCCGACAAACAGCTTAGAAGGCTGCTGCTCTATCCACTGAGCTACTGGGGCGTGGTCAGGTCATTGTACTTTCTAAGGTGAGAATCACGACTTCAGGCGGACAGAAGAGGCGCGATGGCGGGCCAGTCGTACCAACACCACTAGTAACAAACAGCGGCGTTGGCGTTTCGGGAAAGAAACCTCTTCGGTATTTGCGACCATTGCGTGATCCGATAAAGGGTTGACCCCATGGGGTCAGAAACTGACCCCCGTGACTATGCCCAGCAAGCATGAGGTCCCCTCGGCCGCCAAGTCTTGCGACGACGTCTGGTTCATGCCAAAGGACAATGGTTGGTGTATGGGTCGTGCTGTGCGGGGTGTTGAATGCCGCCTGGACGTCGGCCATGCCCGCGTTTGCGGAGTCAATGCCCACCCACTGAATACCGAGGTGAACCCAGTTCTCATTGCGAAGTAACTTGATATTAAGCTCGTCGCAGATTGAGGCCAATGGATCTGGTGTGCCGCCGAAGTACTCATGATTCCCGACACACGCAACGGCGGCTCCGTTCATTAGCAACAGGGGTTCGAGGACGTCACCAAGTTTTGGGATGACTTGCGGCTTCCACCGAGCAACAAAGTCACCCACAAGGGCAACCATATCGGGTTCTTCGTCTAAGGTGGCGGCTATCGCTCGTTGGGCAAGTTCAAGCGAGTAGCGGTCGCGAATATGCAGATCGCCGAGGAGGGCGAGCCGAAACCCGTTTAGCCTGGCTGGCCATTCGGGCAAGTGCAGCGTAGTTCGCTTGACAACGAGCCGGTTGGATTCGACAACGGCGCCGTAGGCGAGGGCGCTGGCCGAAGCTCCGGCGAGGCCAAGGAGGAGAGGCCGCCAGTTCATTGGGTCGCTTCGATGACTTGTTCCGCGATGGCGGCGGAGCCGAATGGCGGCATCAAGTACAGACCTCGCGCACGTTCCTTCGCAATTTTCGCCAAGCCTTGGGCGGCCTCGACGCCGATTCGTAGCCCATCATCTTCGGTTGGTGCGTTGGCGAGTTGTTCTCGTAACCAATTGGGTACTTCGATCCCGGGTACTTCGTTGTGCATAAACTCGGCGTGGCGCGTGTGCTTCAAGGGAAGTACGCCAACAAAGAGCGGAAGATTGCTGTTTCGCAGTGCGCTCAATGCACGGTCGATATGCTCTTCTTCAAACAGAGGTTGCGTGTACACCAAGTGGGCACCGGCATCGATCTTTCGGGCGAGGCGATCCATTTCAAGGTCCATATCGGCAGCTAAGGGGTTGAATGCAATGGCGATCGAGAATGCGCACTTCACGCCGACGCTGTAGCCAGCAAGGTCAATACCTTCGTTGAACCGGCTGAGAATTCGAACAAGCCCGATTGCATCTACATCGTATACGCTGGTCGCGCTGGGGTAGTCCCCGATGTTCGCTGGGTCGCCGGTGATGGCCAAGATATTGCGAACGCCGAGCGCGTGCGCGCCGAGAAGGTCGGCTTGAACGGCGAGGAGGTTGCGGTCTCGGCAGGCAAAGTGCATCATGGTCTCAATACCGACCTGCTCTTGGATCAGAGTGCAAACGCTGAGCGGATTCATTCGCAGGCGAGCCCTTGCACCGTCGGAAATATCCACGAGATCCGCGCCCTTGATTTTGAGTTGTCGGGCTGACTTTAGGACTTTCTCGACCCCGAGACCTCGGGGAAGGTCCAGCTCAACGGTGATGATGAACTTGCCTTTCTTGAGCTTCTCGCTGAGCTCGGTTGGTTCGCTCTCCTCAATCGGCTTACGTTCGACCTGTTGCCGAGTAATTGCGCTCGGAGACTTTGGCTTGATGTCACCCTTGTTAAGGGCCTCACGCATCTTACGGGTGTGCTCAGGAGTGGTACCGCAGCAGCCGCCGATAATCCGTGCACCCTCTTCAATGAGCCTGACAGAAGCCTTTGCGAAGTAGTCGGGCGCGATGTCGTAGACAACCTGCCCTTTCACCAGTTGGGGCAGGCCCGGAGTTGGCATGGCGAGAATAGGTAAGGATGAAGCTTCGCTGAGCTGGCGAACGATGTCAATCATCCGCTGTGGCCCGACCACGCAGTTTGCCCCGACCGCAACGACGCCTTTCATGCCCATGTCGAGCGCCATGCGCCCGGGCAGACCTTCGGCGAGGGCGTCGCCGTCTTCGATAAACGCTTTGCTGATGATGATGGGCAGGTCGCTAACGCTGGCCACCGCCTCGGCGGCAATTCGCATTTCCTCGATATCAATGAAGGTTTCGAGCATGAAGCCGTCCACTCCGCCTTCGTCAAGCGCCCGTGCCTGCTCGGCAAATGCCGCGAATGCTTCCTCGCTTTTAAGGCTACCAATCGGCTCCAAAGGCTTGCCGCATGGCCCGATAGCACCGAGAACTAAGCGATTGTCACCCGCTGCCGCGCGAGCCAAACTCGCACCCTTGCGATTGAGTTCGGCAATATCGAAGTTGAGGCCGCCAATCTTGACGGCGTTCGCGCTGAACGTGTTTGTCTCGACAAAGTCGGCGCCGGCATCGAAGTACTCTTCGTGAACGGTCTGCACCAAGGTGGGCGCGAGCAGGTTGGCGAGATCATAGGGCTGACGCTCGAAGCCATAGTTGGCGAGCATCGTGCCGTTCGCGCCGTCTCCGAGTAAGACACTGTCCTTGAGCGAACTAAGCAAACGATCGACTCTCTTCTGGCTCAGTTCGTCTCGCATAGGTTCAAGTGTACCTATCGGTTCTTTTCGCCCCAACCACCAGATTTACGGGAATGAATCGAAAGTGAATCGTTTTAGCGCCTTGATTCGTCTGCCGTAACATCTGCTACTAAGTTGTAATGGGAAAACGTGCTTCCCATTACATATAGTTTCTGATGTAACGGAATTCATGATAGGACAATATATTCAACAGCCTGCGGGATACCGAGCCTTTGTTCCGAGCAGCTTCCCACCAGCTGACCTTCGCCTGTCGAAGAAAGTTGAAGAATCTCTAGAAGCTGCAACCCTTAGCATCGGACGACTGGATGGCATTACCGAGCTCCTGCTCGACATTGACTTCTTCATTTTCATGTACATCCGAAAAGAAGCTGCACTTTCAAGCCAAGTAGAAGGTACGCGCGCAACGATGGTTGACGCGATGAAAGCCGAAATAGCACTTACTTCTGGACTTCCAGAAGATGTCGACGACATCTTACGATACATTGCGGCTCTTAACCAAGGGATCAAGATGCTTGATGAGTTCCCACTAACGTTCCGCTTGATCCGAGAAGTGCATGAGACGCTCCTTTCGGATGGTGGAAGGTCTCATGGACACGCGTTCCCTGGGCAAATTAGGACAACTCAAAACTGGATAAACGGTGGATCGCCCGCTACAGCGCGGTATGTGCCTCCCCCGCCGCACTTAATCGGGGAATGTTTATCCGAGATTGAGAAGTTCATACACGACTCTGAAGCATGCCAGACATTGGTCAGGGCAGGTTTGGCCCATGCCCAGTTTGAGACAGTTCACCCCTTTGTCGACGGCAATGGAAGAACGGGTCGAATGCTCGTCACGTTTATGCTCTGCCAAAGCAAAGCCCTAAGTAAGCCAGTTCTCTACCTATCAGA
Source organism: Fimbriimonadaceae bacterium (assembly GCA_020849075.1). GTDB lineage: Bacteria > Armatimonadota > Fimbriimonadia > Fimbriimonadales > Fimbriimonadaceae > JAFLBD01. The sequence continues at coordinate 16,069 of JADLGZ010000229.1, forward strand.
GTTCTTCAAAGCCAACAGAGATGCTTACTTTGAGAGACTTCAAGCTTATCATGATTCATCTGACATAGAGGGGTGGCTATTGTTTTTTCTCGAAGGTGTAAGAGAGGTAGCTGATCAGGCAATCTGCACCGTCCGAGCAATCAATGCTTTACGAGACCAAGACATGGCCCTAATGGCCACATTTGGGAAAAACAGTAAGACGGCCACTAGAGTGTTACAACATCTCTTCGCTCAACCGGTTGTTTCCGTGCGCACTGTTGAGGGCTGGGCTGGCATTGCTCGCCCTAATGCAAACGCCTTAGTGGACAAGTTTGTTGCTGCTGGCATTCTCTTCCAAACGGATGAAACGAAAGAGTATGGTCGAACATTCGCCTATCGCAACTACTTGGAAATCTTCTGATGCGTGCGAAGGATTAATATTATCCGCCCTAAGAAAGCTCAAAGAACTGGAGCGGGTGGCGGGAATCGAACCCGCGTGGCCAGCTTGGAAGGCTGGAGCTTTACCACTAAGCTACACCCGCAATGAGAAGTGCAGTTTACCCTCCCCACGTAGGGTGGTCCTTAGTCGATCATGCGGCAGAAGGCATTCTATTTCAAGTTAGCCAATTTCATTGTATAGTAGAGGGCATGCGAAAGGTTGTTTTGCTCTCGACAATGGTGTCCCTAACAGCGATGGGGGTCGCGCAGAGTTTTTATGAAGGCTTCGAGGCCGGGCCATCTGACTTCTCGACCAGGTTTAACTGGGGGAACCCTTCAGGGGGTGAGAACATCGCCTTTGGCTTAGAAACATGGCGGGCTCACAATCTAAGCACGCCGATCGGCATTGCGGGCTGGTTCGGGGGGCCCGAGCCAAGAACGGGGGATAACGTCCTCGTTTCCACCTACGATAGCGTAGCGGGTGCGAACCCAATCAACAGTTGGATCTTTATGCCCCCACGGATTATCGGCCCCGGTGACACGATTTCTTTTTGGACCAAAGTGCGGGACAATCCGGCTAGCTTCCCTGACCGCATTTCACTGATGGCGGCATTTGGAAGTAACCCTCCACTCGGCTTTTATGGTAGCGCCGTGACAGTTAATCCGGGCCTTACTACGACCGGCTATCCCGCCGTTTATACGCAGTACAGTTACACCTTTATCCACTCCAACCCGCAGGTGCTCACCATGGCCTTCCGCCATCATGTGGACAATGGGGGCCCGGCAGGCTCTCAGGCAGACTACATTTTCATTGACGACGTCGAGTTAACCCGCGGCACGATGACCGAGAGCTTCGACACCTCCACTACGCCCGGCTTTATTGATGGCTCAGTGAGCACTTTTGGAAACCCCGCGGGCGGGAATTTTATTAATTTTCCGTCTGGTAATTGGTATGCCAAGAACGCCAGTGTTCCTCTTGGAACCGCGGGCTGGTATCGAGGGGTTTCACCGCGCACCGGGGTCGGGGCGATGAGCACAAAGTTCAGTTGTGTTGGTGGTAACAACACGGCCAATAACTGGATCATGTCGCCCGAGCGATCGCTGATAAATGGCGATAAGATTCGGTTTTGGGTGCGAGCCGCCAACGGGGCTTTTCCAGACCGGCTTCACGTCAAGATAAGCCCTTTCTTCTCGGACACATCAATTAACTCCTTCGGGCCCCCAATCCTCACGATCAATCCCACTTTGGCGAATGGCGGATTTCCAACCGGCTACACTCAGTACACGGCAACCGTCTCCGGCCTTGCCGCTCCCGCGGTAGGTCGCTTCGCATTTCACTACGATGTCACGAACTCTGGTCCGGACGGCCCCAATGGCAGTGAGCTCAATATTGACGACGTGGAATACATCCCCGCGCCGGCTTCTCAGGTGATTTCAGGAGTGATCGGGCTTTCGGACACTGGCTCATTCGCGCCTGGAGTGACGCGCAGGATTCGCGCGGAAGTGCGCCAGGGCGCTACCCTAGTTGCGGCACATACGTTCGTGGCCAGCAACCCCGAGTCGACCTTTTCCATCCGCGTTCCCCAACAGCTCAGCGGCGCGGCAACGATTACCTTTGATGGTAGCTCTTTCCTGAAGCGTAACCGAACCGTTACTCTGAGTGGCGCAGATCAGTCAGGCGTGAGCACTGTGCTCTTTAATGGTGATGTAGATAAGTCGGGCGAAGTAGACGCCGCCGACATCGATGAAGTTATTGCGGCATTTGGCTTGTCGTTCCCAGGCCCAGGCAATGCCGACGCAGACGTTGATGTTTCTGGCGAAGTGGATGCGGCGGACATTGATATCGCGATCGCGAACTTCGGGAGCGTTGACGATCCGACCTAGATTCCGTATTGCCTTGGCATGCTGAAGCTTGCGGTGCAGTGTCTACGACAGCAATTGCCGCAATACGTACTGCAAGATGCCGCCGTGGCGGTAGTAGTCAATCTCCTTCGGCGTGTCAATGCGCACGGTGGCTTTGAACTCCTTGTCGCCGGCTCGGACGGTTAACTGTCGACCATTGGCAAACTTGGTGGCAATCGCATCACCGATGCCAACGACTTCGAACGTTTCTTCACCGGTGAGGCCGAGGCTCGCCGCGTTCTGATCGGGAAGGAATTGCAGCGGTAGCACCCCCATCCCAATGAGATTTGAACGGTGGATCCGCTCAAAACTTTCGACAAGCACAAATTTGACTCCAAGGAGGTGGGGCCCCTTAGCTGCCCAATCGCGGCTGGAGCCTGAGCCGTACTCTTTACCCCCAATCACGCACACTCCGGTACCCGCTTTTTCGTAAAGCTCGGCTGCATCTGAAATTGCCATCACCTCTCCGGTTGGCCAGTAAGTGGTCCAGCCACCTTCCGTGCCTGGTGCGATTTGGTTGCGCAACCGGATGTTGGCGAAAGTGCCCCGGACCATGACTTCATGGTTACCGCGCCGACTGCCGTAGCTATTGAAGAGGTGAACAGGCACTCCTCGTGCGCTCAAGTACTCCCCGGCTGGTCCGTGCGTCTTGATGCTCCCTGCTGGCGAAATGTGATCAGTAGTGATCGAATCCCCTAGAAGGGCGATGCATCGAATGCCCGAAAGTTCGGCAACTTTAGAAGGTGCTTCAAGGGGCATGTCGTCAAAATAGGGTGCCTTCTTCACGTATGTCGAGTCGGGGTTCCAATCGTAGCGGTCGCCGGCTGACACTTGAATGGCTTGCCACTTTGCATCGCCGTCGAATACTTCCGCGTACATTTTTCGGAACATCGTCTGGTGGATGTGCTCGTTGACAATGTCGGCGACCTCGGCTTGGGTCGGCCAGATATCTTTCAGGTAGACCGGATTGCCATCCTTGGACATGCCGAGGGGGTCGGACGTCAGGTCAACCTCAATACTCCCGGCAAATGAGTAGGCAACGACGAGGGGAGGTGACATGAGATAGTTAGCCTTGACCTCGGCATTGACGCGACCTTCAAAGTTACGGTTGCCGCTCAAGACGCTGACCACATTGAGGTCATTAGCCACCACTTCCTTGCTGACTTCCTCGGGAAGCGGGCCGCTATTGCCAATGCAGGTCGTGCACCCGTAGCCGACAACGTTAAACCCAATGGCATCGAGGT
>JADLGZ010000230.1 GCA_020849075.1 Fimbriimonadaceae bacterium
AGAAACACAACAATGAGCCGGATGATCAGTTCTTTGTCCATCGCTAGTTCGCGCAAGGTTACCTATTCCTGCCGGGTATCTTGGGGTGAGAGTTGACCAAGTTCGCCTTCGTTGTTCACCCGATTCACGCCCGCGATGCGGCGCGGAAGTATCCCATTTTGGGAATCCTTCCGGATGCCGCGATTGAGGCCATCATGCGACCCATGAAGCCGAAATTCGTGAGCCACATTACGGGTGTGCGTTCAATTACGGGTGAAGAGACAGAGGGGTATTTCATTGGCTTGCCAATGACGCCTCATATGCTCATGGATCCCACTCGGCGGAGCCTTGCTTATGACCAAATCGTGCGATGCTCCGAAATGGCTCACGACTTGGGGGCCGAGATTATTGGCCTCGGGGCTTTTTCAAGTGTCGTCGGGGATGGTGGGGTTACCGTGGCCGCGCGAAGTCCACTCGCGGTAACCACCGGCAATAGCTATACCGTAGCCACCGCGATTGAAGGTGCTCTAAAGGCTTGTGCCATGTTAGATGTGGACCTTCCTACGGCAGTGATCGCGGTGGTGGGAGCAACCGGCTCAATCGGCAAGACGTGCGCCCGGATTCTAGCTCCTCAGGTCGCCGGGACCTTGCTCTTAGGACGCGACTTGGCGAAGACAGAGGCCTTTGCGAGTGAACTCCGGCTTGCCCGGGCCAGTGTTGATCCAGTCGATTTACGCTATGCGGATGTTGTCATTACGGTGAGTTCGGCCGAGAAGGAGATCGTCTTTCCTGAGCACCTCAAGCCCGGTGCGATCGTTGTTGATGTCGCCCGCCCACGGGATGTCAGCGCGCGCGTAGCCAATGAACGCCCCGATGTGCTTGTTATCGAAGGTGGAGTCGTTAGTGTTCCGGGCGATGTTGATTTCAGGTTCAACTTTGGATTTCCTCCCAAAACAGCCTACGCTTGTATGAGCGAGACCATGATGCTCGCCTTAGAAGGGCGAAAGGAGAACTTTACGCTCGGGAAGGATGTCAGCGTCGAGCAAGTTGAGGAGACGTGGCGCCTCGCCAAAAAGCACGGTTTTGAACTTGCTGGTTTCCGTAGCTTTGAGAAAGCGGTGGGGCCAGATGCAATTGATCGAGCCCGTCGAGCCAGAGGCAAGCAGCCGGTGATGGCTTGATGCTCTTCGTTCAAGATCTTTCCCATTCCTTTGGCAACAGGGAAGTCTTGCATGAGATCAATCTTGAGGTGGAGCAGGGTCAGATATTGGCGATCATGGGTAGTAGCGGGGGAGGCAAGACCACGCTTCTCAAGTGCATGAGCGGCCTGCTGGTGCCGTCTCAAGGCGATGTGATCGTAGATGGAGTCAGCGTTCGGCGTGAACCGGACCAGGCGCGGAGAAACCTTGGATTGGTGTTCCAATACGCCGCTCTCTTTGATTATTTGAGCGTACGTGACAATATTCTTTTTGGGGTTGAACGGCGTCGGCGCATGTCCGCCAAGCAGAAGGACGAATTGGTAGCTGAAATGCTTGATGCCGTGTCCCTAGAGGCCAGCGCTGCGACCCAATTGCCAAGTGAGTTGAGCGGTGGCATGCGAAAGCGCGTGGGCCTGGCTCGGGCTCTGGCGATGGAGCCCAAGGTAATCCTCTACGATGAGCCTACTAGTGGCCTTGATCCCATTACGGCCTATTCAATTGATCGGCTAATCGTTGATACCCGCGAGCGACTTGGTGTGACGAGTATCGTCGTGAGCCATGATGTGAACAGCGTCTACCGAGTGGCGGACCGCATTGCCTTCTTGGAAGCGGGACGGATGGTCTTTGTGGGTACACGGGAGGAGTTCGAAGAGGCTCGGGTTGGAGGGATTGATGAATTGGTCCAAAAGGCCCGGGCAAACAATTTTTCGTACATTGTGCGAGAAATCGGGTGAACATTGGCCTACGAATGGCGTTAGGGCTTTTGTGAAACGCTTACTATCTCTCGCATTCGTACTCACAGTCTCCTCGGCCATGGTCTTTGCCCAGTCTTCGGGTCCGGCCAAAGCTGGTTCGAAGCCGCCCGTTGTCAAGAGCCAAGGGAGTCACTCTGGAGGTCCCGGTCAAAAGGGCATGCAGTTCCGTGGTCGCATGAAGCAGATGGAAGAGCGTGTTTTGGCCAAGTTGAACCTTACGGCTCAGCAGAAGGCTTCCATCAAGGCGCTCGATGAGAAGACAGCGAAGTCACTGACGGCCGTCCGCCCCGCCCCTAAGGCCGGCCAGAAGCCTGAGCGCCCGACAAAGGCCCAGATGGATAAGATCTCGGCGATCGTGAAGGGGCGACATGATGGCCTGATGAAGATCCTGAATACGAAGCAACAAGCCAGCTACAAGACTTTGATGGACAAGGAGATGAAGGCTTGGCGCGAAGAGCGCGCAAAGCAGCGTGGTAAGTCCGGAAAGCCGGGCACGCCGCCGGCCAAGACTAGTAAGCCATAAGGGCGAACCCTCGGAAGGTTTGGAGAAGGTGAGTTGCGATCACCTTCTCCTTTTTTTACGGTTGGAGGATCATGCCCCATTCGGGCGCTCGGTCGGGGTCATGGCAGATTCGTTCTCCGACTACGCTTGCCCCAAATCGCTGGTAGAGCCGATGAGCATCCACAAATCGCTTATCGCTCCAAATCTCAATTGGGCCGACTTCCAGTCCAATGATCTCACGCATGATTGCGGTAGCGATGCCTCGGCGGCGACCCTTGGGATGGACGTACATTCGAACAATGTCTGCACAGGTTCCCGCCACTCGTTCGTAGTCATCTTGGATGATGATCTCACCTATTGGGCCGGGGATTGTCGGGAAGAAACGCACCCCGCCGCAACCAACAACCATCCCGTCCAATTCTGCAACCCAAAAGCGCCCTAGGTTTTGGTCGCAGTAAGGTCGTAGATCATAGAGGTCGGAGTGATAGCCCCCCTCCTCCCAGGTAAACCCGAACTCGTCATAAACCGATCGCACGGTACTAACGACTCCGGCTGAGTCACTGGGCTGAGCGAGGCGAATCACATCAATAGCTTACTTTGTGTAGCAGAATCGCTCTTCGCAGATTTTGCCGTCTTTCACAGAGTAGATTCCGAGTTCGCGACCTTGGCTGCGCTGGCCGCTGGGCTTATGTGTCGTGTCCATGTCATAGATCACGCCGAACATGCTCTCGCCATGCGGAAATGGTCCTTCCGCCTTGAGAGAATGAGACTCAAAGTTCTCCTCCCACCATTGGTTCTTGCCCTGCAAACCATCGAAACCCTTCGCCTCCATTCCATCAGCTTCAATGCTGACGATCTCCGGAGAATACAGGCTCTCATAGATCTCGTCGAACTTGCCCTCGTTGAACAGGCCAACTAATTTGCTTCCTACTTCTTGTGCATTCATTTCAGTGTTTCCATTGCGACTAAAGTCGCTGGGACAAGTATAGTAGACGAGTGTCTATTTGTCAAGTCCTTCGGGCGATTTTCTGTTAAGCTGAGTTTGGAGATGTCCGACCCAACTGGAAGTCTACGGCCACAAGAGGGTATAAAAGATGTCACGGATCGTTAGCTCAGTTGGTAGAGCAGCTGACTCTTAATCAGCGGGTCGTAGGTTCGAGCCCTACACGGTCCACCACTTTTTAGGTTCAAAATCAAAGAAAACGCCCTCCAAATCGGAGGGCGTTTCTCATTTCTGCAGTTTATCCGCAGTTTATTTTTGAGTGGTGTCAGTTCACTCGCCTGAATTGGACTTATCCTTCTTCGACTTCTCAAATGAGAACGAGCCGCTGGATGAACCGATGCTTGTTCCGTCTGGCAAATTCTTCTTGTTCACTTGAGCACTGCCACGATCAGCCCAGTCCGGAACATCGACCTTAGTGGCCCACTCAGCTGAGGACGCGGATCGCGCCTGCCTTCTGTCCCGCTCCTGCTCGTCGATAGATGCCTGATCACGTCTGACCTTCATGTATGAGTTCACCGCGACAAGGATCAACACCACGAGACCGACGACAAGCGCGATTACAAGGACAGGGTTCATCCTGCCACTTTACCGGCTGGATGAAAGTGTGAGGGGCGTGTTGTTACGCCCCTCAAGTACGAGTCATGCTCGCTGTTGCTCACACGCCTGAAGGTAGGCCTCCAGCTGTTTCGAGGTGATTCGGCGAGCCCGACCGATCTTGATCGTCTCAATCTTCCCGGCGTTGATGAGTTCGTACACCAGGGACCGTGACAGGGAGAGGAGTGCTGCTGCTTCCTGGACCGTATAGGCCAAGCGCGGAGTTCGTGGCGGGCTATTCATCGCCGCCTCCCGTTCGTGGTCTGGGCATCCTTCAGGAGTCGCACGGATCGAGTGATCGTTTTGCGAGTCGTGAACGGCTCAACGTCCGTGTAATGGTAGTTCCCGTTGCGCTGCTCAACGAGCCTATCTTCTCGGTGTTCCTCAGACTCCATCACCTCTACCGCGGTCACACCGAGTTGAGCGAGGATCATCGACGCAAGGAGTTCTGGCGAGGCCTGAGCGATCTGGAGCAACGCTCGGTTGATCGCAGGTTCGACCTGCTGAAGCGGCTGGGAGAGGCGCTCTCCAATGGACAGTTCGGTGCTCTGCGGCTGGTGAGCCACAAGGTCAGTTGCGAGTTGCTTCAGTTCCGAAGCAAGGGCATCGGGAAGGGAATGGTATTCGGGGTTCATGGTTCTGTTTTCCTTAGCTCCAGCACCCAACGCTTGGGGCTCCGAGCTCTTCGAAGGTCGTGACGAGGCATTCCAGCTTCGTGTGGTCTGAAGTGAGAGCTCGCAGGTGACGGGCTCTTCGGGGAGAAGTCGTGACGATGAGGAGCCGCCCTTTGGCGAAGCCGTAGAGATCAACGCAGGTAGTGCCGCCTGCAAGGAGCGAGTAGCCCTTCAGCTTTTCAGTGAACTTGGGGCCCGAGACGTGGCCGAGATCAACCTCGATGAAGGTTGGGATGCCCTTGAGGACGATCAGCCCGTCCGGTCGAACCTCGTGCTTTCCAACGGTTCGCCAGAGCTGCTGCTCGAATCGCCATCCGCTTCCACCGCGCTTCTGGAGAGCGACTCTCGTGTTAGTCGTTTGGAGCGCATGCCTCACAAATCGAGGGGAACCGATCCGGTCGGCAAGCAGACGCTCTACTCGTTCACCACAGAGTTCTCCAGCGAGGGAACCAGCGATGTACAAGGACTGCGCATGGAAGGGAGTGCTGATTTGGCGCACGGCATGCACCGCACCAAGTTCACGGAGTCGCGTGTTGCACCGGGTGACCGAGTCAAAGTAGCCAAGTTCAATCACCTGGTCTCGACTCACGACGTGACTCAAAGCAATGTCACGAACCAGCTTGATATCGCGCTCGGTGAACCTCATAGCCAGTCCTCCAAGTTGGTTGGCTTCGGCGGTTTCGGACCACTCGGACTCCTTGGGGCAGGGGCGGCTCCTGCCTCATCTGATATGGGGCCAACATCAAAGATCGCGCGAGCCTCGCGCCGCATCCGGTCTTTCACGAGAAACGAGCATAGGGTTCGGACTAACGACGGCCTGAGGAGCGGTGCGTTGACAAGGACGTGCTCATAGCCTTTCTCCTTCTTCCAGAGGTAGGCCTCGCCGACCCGGACGTTGTTGAAGTCAATCGCCTTGGAATCTCCAGTCAAATCCTTGCTCAGTAAAACTCCATCCTCACGACCAGTGCGGAAGAACATCTTCACGCCAACGCCGTTGAGCACCAGCGAGCGGAACTTTGGATTGGTTTGGGTAAGGGTTTGGTGGGCGACAATGAGCGACAACCGATATTGTCGAGCCTCCGCGAGGAAGTCCTCGAAGACGCTCGAATCGAAGTGCTCGAACTCATCCACGATGAGCTGAACCGGGTTCCGTTTCTGCTCAGGGATC
>JADLGZ010000231.1 GCA_020849075.1 Fimbriimonadaceae bacterium
GAACCTCAAACGAAGGACGACGATTCAAGAGGTGGGACGTATTTGAATACGCCCTCATCACTCCTGAAGGCGAGAGTTCGCCCGAACCCTCGGTGATCGTAGACCTCAGCCTTGGCGGAATCCAAGTCAGAGGACGCAAGCAATATTCCCCGGGAAGCATGGTCGTCATTACGATCGCTCAGGACGGCGATAAGCGTATCACTACCAGCGCAGAGGTACGGTATTCCTATGTCATGGAAGAAAGCGATCTCTTTGCAACGGGTTTCAAGTTCGTGCCCGCTAACATGGAGCAACGCGTTGAACTAGTGAACTTTATTCACCACCGCTTCCAAGAAGGCATCCAGCAGCAGAGCGCTTAGCCTCGGCTACCGCAACCGCCGCATCCACCACCACTAGCCTGGCTTTCCTCTGTCTGGAAGGATGAGCCACAACCGCAGCCGCTGACCGCGTTCGGATTTTCAATCTTGAATCCGCCGCCGAGGTTGTCCTCAACGAAGTCCACGCTCGCACCATCCATGTAGCCCAGGCTGAGCTCGTCAACGTAAATCTTTACGCCATCGCTCTCAAAGATCTGATCGGTGGGCTCGGGAGCACCATCGTCAATTGCCATGCCGTACTGCAGGCCAGAGCAGCCACCTCCAGATACCCAGACGCGAAGCGCCGCGGATGGCTTTTCCTCCGCCACCATAAGGTCTTTTAGTTCGCAAGCTGCTCGGGTCGTTACTGTGATTGCCATCTATCTGTTTCCTACGCAAAAGTGTAGCATAAGTATCCACACCCTTCCGTATGTTTTAGATGATGAACTTACGCCAGTGAATCAGAACGCGGATTGGGTAGGTGATTCCGTTGAGAAGATCGCAATGCAGGTCCGCAAGGGCGCTCAGAGGCTCATCCATCCGGCGGCGTTTCAGAATCATCGCGAAGTCATAGACGAGATAGGCGAGTCCACCAAGCCCAAGTCCGATGCCTAACCAGAGGTTTGGCAGTAAATCTGGAGTCCAGACCGAGAGGCCCACGCATCCCAATATTGTCGCCAGCCCCGCCAAGACATATTGACCCACGAAACTGAAATCTCGACCAGACAGGGCGGTATAGAGAGCCGCACCGGCAAGAGTGATACCTAGGGCGCAGACCGGCCATCCAACTTCGTGGAGGTTGCGCGTCAGGGTGCCCGTAAAGAGGATGGTGATCGGTAAGAATCCTGCTTGGAGCAAACGCTCGGGAGATCTGCCTCCCAATAATGCCCTGAATAACTGATGCGCAACCAAGCAAGCGAGGAACACGAGCACCGACTCCTGCAATGGAAGCGAAAGGGGATGAAGAATAGCGACTAGGGCAGAGGCTATTCCAGCAAGAAAGAAGAGACCAGATACCGTCTGGATGAATCTCCGGCGCTCATCATAGCTCCGGGTAGCCACGTTATCGGGAACCACGATTGGCTCTGGAAAGTAGGGCGGAATGAACACGGCTAAGTGGTCGGGATGACTGGATTTGAACCAGCGACCTCCTCGTCCCGAACGAGGCGCTCTACCAAGCTGAGCCACATCCCGACTCGGTTTAGGAGGATACCCGGTCATCTCTACTGCCGAAAACCTGGTACGGAAATGTATTGAGTTGTGCTTTTTGCCTCGTATACTTAACGTGATGAAGAAATTAGCTCTGTTGGCAGCCGCCCTTCCCGCTGCTTCATTTGCACAGTGGAGCCAGCCAACCATCCTCTCCGATAACGCGGGCGATCAAACCCTTCCCAAGATCAAGACAACGCTAGATGGAGGATGCTATGTATCTTGGTACGATGCCTCCGGCGGGGGCTACCATATACGAATTCAGCGCTTTGATAGGAATGGGAACCAGCTTTTCCCGGCGAATGGATTTCAAGTAAACACTTCGACTTTGAGCAGCATTGGCGACCATGACTTGGCCGTTGATAGCTTCGGCAATGCGTACGTGGCTTATCTTGATACGCGGTTTGGGACGACCACAACCATGACCGTCAGCAAGATATCACCCACCGGTTCAATCGTGTGGGATAAGAATGTTTCGGCGGGTACCTCAGGCAATCAACCAAGAGTCTGCATTCTCAATGACTCCACGATCGCCGCTGCGTATACGGCCAATAACAGTTTCACGATCAGGCGGTATACGCAACTTGGGGCCGACCTCGTGCCCCAAGTTTCGGTATCGGAACCGGGACACGGAATGATCATGACGGACCTTGAGCCCGGCGAAGGAAACACCGCGATTGCGATGTGGGTACGAGGGACGGGTACGACTCTTGTCACATCCAACAAGCAGTTGTACGCCCAGAAGTTCAACATGGCGACCGGCCAAGGACTCTGGACAGGAACGGCAACCGGGACCTGGGCCAGCGGGGGCGCACCGGTTATTGTCTTCAATGCGAACTCCATCCAAAACGGTAACTTCCCACCCATCATAGCGGATGGTAATGGGGGGTTTGTTACCGCTTGGTACGAAACGGGAGCGCTGAGGAATGCCTATATGGAGCACGTGCAAACAGACGGTACCAAGAAGTTTGGAACGGTCAACACATCGAACGTGACTAGTTCACTATCAATCGTAGAATCAACCCCTGGACGCATGCAGACCAGCGCGAATATCGCCTACGACAAATGGTCCGGGAATTACCTGGTTGCCTCCGCTGAGTCCCAAATTTCACCGCAATCAAACTACTCCAATATCGTTCAGAAGATTGGCCCCGACGGGAATCGCTTATGGCCGTTGGTGGGAACAAAGAACGGCATCACCGTTCAACCGATCGGAAGCCAGACCTCGTTTGTGTCCGCTCAGTTCTTGGGGCAGGGTGCCATCGTCGCGAGCATGTACTATAGCGGCGCTTTCCCCACGTCCATCATTGGCGCGGCCGTAGACCCGGACGGCGAAATTGATTACAGCAGTGAAGAAATCTATGGAGACGGCACGACAAAAGGCCGCCTGACGACGGAGCGGGACCCTGGCGGCGATCTCCTCGCGGTTTGGAATGACAATGGCGACCTATATGGCACTCGTTACACCGGTCCCGATGGGGTAGGAAAGACCATTTCGGGAGACATAACGGCCGGTGACTACAGTACGGCGCCGATGGACATTAACTGGGTCATTGAGATTTCGGACGGATCCACAACGGAGCGTCGTATGGTGAACGTTGATACTTCGGGCAACTTTTATGTCCGAACATCATTCAGCGGCCCGGTCACGGTGACCATTGACGGCTCCCACTGGATCAAGCGCCGGTTTACCAACGTAGGGATCACCGTCGGCCTCGTGACGATGCAAAACGGTGATGCAGACGGCTCAGGTGAAGTTGATGCCGCTGACATTGATCAAGTGATCGCCGATTTTGGCGCCGTCCGGTACACGGTTGGCTACAACATCAACAGCGATGTTGATGGAACTGGCGAAGTTGATGCCGCTGATATTGACATCGTGATTGCCAACTTCGGAGGCAACGACGAGTAACCCGACCCGCTGCCATTGGTGCTTGGGCAAGCCCGCTTATGAGCAGTACCACGATGAGGAATGGGGCGTTCCCGTCTACGAGGACCAGAAACAGTTTGAGTTTCTGGTCCTTGAAAGTGCCCAAGCCGGCCTGAGCTGGTGGACGATCTTGCAGCGGCGAGAGGGTTATCGAGAGGCCTTTGCGGGTTTTGATGCCAGCAAGGTTGCGAAGTTTGATGAGACTGATGTTGACCGCCTCATGAAGAACTCGGGCATCATTCGCAATCGAGCAAAGATCCTTTCGGCGATCAACAACGCTAAGCGATTCATTGAAATCCAGCAAGAATACGGCACGTTCTCGAACTATATCTGGTCGTTTGTAGGGGGTAGTCCGGTACACATGAAGTGCCGATCAATCACTGAGGTCCGGGCCACTTCGCCAGAGTCGGATGCCCTAGCTCAAGACATGAGGAAGCGAGGCTTCAAGTTCTTAGGCTCCACTGTGCTGCACGCGCATATGCAAGCGACCGGCCTCTTCAACGAGCATGTCGAAGGGTGCTTCCGCTATTAAGGGGTCATTCCGGCAAACTCGCTCAGTTTGGCCGTCGCGAGTAACGCAAGAATAGCGAACCCGAGCAGGATACGATAACCGATAAAGACGGCATTTGAGTTCTTCTTCAAGTAATTGATCAGGAAGGCGATGCAACCGTAGCCGACGGCAAACGAGAAGATGTTCGCCACGATGAGTGGAACCAGCATGGGGCCGGAGAACTCGGATCGGTGCTTGAAGGCGGTGTAGGCGGCCGCAAGAAAGATGGAGGGAACGCTCAGTAAGAATGAGTATCGAGCGGCGGCCTCGCGCTCCAGCCCGAGAAATAAGCCCCCCGTGATTGTGCTTCCAGAACGGCTGGCGCCAGGAATGAGGGCAATGGCTTGGAAGAGTCCAATGACCAGGCCGTCCCTTACGGACAGCGACTCTAGGTCGCGAGACCTGCGACCAATCTTTTCGGCCACCATCAGAAGGATCGCCATAAGAATGAGCATCATGGCAATTAGGTAGAGGCTCCGAAGGCTGGTCTCAATCTGATCCTTGAACACGTACCCAAGAATAATTATTGGCACCGAGCCCACGACAATGCCCCAGCCAAGGTTAGCCTGGGAGGTGCCGCGGTTTGCGGGATTTCGAAAACTGCCCAGCCATCCGCTAAGGATTCTCGAAAGGTCACGCCAGAAGTAAATGAGGACGGCGAGGAGGGTCCCTAGTTGGATGTTGGCCGTGAATGCGGCGCCAGGGTCGGGCCACCCCAACAGCGAGGGGATAATTCGAATGTGGGCGCTACTTGAAATCGGCAGGAATTCCGTCAGCCCCTGAATGATGCCAAGGATGATCGCTTGGATCAGGTCCACATGGGTACCTCGGGGGACTCCACTCCAAGCTCGCGTAGGAGAATAAATCGAATTCGTTCGCATGCTCGAGCATCACCATAGGGGGAGCGCGCTTGGGCCATGGCCTTGTAGGCATCGTCATCTGACAGCAATATCCGCGACTCGTTGAGGACGACCGTGGGCTCGGTACCGACGAGCTTTGCGACCCCGGCGTGCACACCCTCGGGCCGCTCGGTGGTGTTTCGAAGAACTAAAACGGGAACGCCAAAAGTAGGAGCTTCTTCCTGTACGCCGCCGCTATCGGTCAGGATGAGCGTGGACCGCTGCATCAGTTTGACAAAGTCCATGTAGTCAGGAGGCTCAATGACCTTGATGCGGTCATGACCGCCTAGGATTGGCTCCAGGGCTTCTCGGACAATCGGGTTGCGATGCATGGGCACGACGAGGAGCACGTCACTAAAATCGTCCACCAATTGGCGGACAGCGCTAGCAATACCTTTCTGAGAATCGCCCCAATTTTCGCGCCTATGAGTCGTCAGCAAAACGACACGCCCCTTGTGTTCGGGGAACCACTCGGCTTCGCTGATGGCGGCGACATGATGAAGCGCGTCAATACCGGTGTTTCCCGTTACGAAGGTGGAGGCGGCTGACATTCCTTCTCGGATCAGGTTTTCGGCAGCACGACTCGTCGGAGCAAAGTGAAGTCGTGAAACAAGTGCAGCAGCCCGGCGGTTGAACTCTTCGGGGAATGGTCGATCAATTCGATCCGTCCTGAGCCCAGCCTCAATATGACCGACCGGGACTTGGCGATAGAATGCTGCCAACGACGCGACAAAAGTCGTGGTGGTGTCCCCCTGAGCTAAAACCCATTGGGGCTCCAATTTTTCGAGGAGGGCGTCTATTCCCTCAAGAGCCCGCGTAGTCACTTGAGCCAACGTTTGCCCGTGGACCATGATGTCGAGGTCGTAGTCCGGGGCAAGGCCAAAGGCACCCAGGGCTTGAGCTAACATCTCGCGATGTTGTCCGGTAGAGACTAAGATGCACTCAACCTCCGGATACTTCCGTAGTTCTAAGACGACGGGCGCCGTCTTGATCGCATCCGGTCTTGTACCGCAAATGGCAACGATACGCGGTTTCATGGTTTCACCACCACAAAGGAGTATAGGGCACACACGAACGCCGAAACACTCCAGAGGACAAAAACTGTCTGCCGTTGATTGAGCCCGCGCTTCAGGAGCAAGTGATGCACATGGCGCTTGTCAGCCTGCGATAGGGGCACTCCCGCTCGGTAGCGCTGAATCATCACCTGAGCCGCATCAACGAGAGGCACGAAGAACAAGAACAATGGGGTCGCCCAGTATCCGGCCCTTACGCTCATGATGCAGAGGCATGAAAGCATAAAGCCAAGTATATAAGCACCGCCCGTGCCAAGGGTGATCTTGGCGGGATTATAGTTGTGCTGGAGAAAACCCATGGACACGCCAGCAATGGCCGCAGCGACTACCGGAAAAGTAGGCCAACCAAGCCTCAAGCCCAAGAACATCAGCGTGACCGCCGAAATTGTTGCTAGGCCAGAGGCTAGACCGTCCACCCCATCGATGGTGTCCATGGTCTTTGTCAGGATGAAAATTGTGATCATCGTGGCGGGTATCGCGAGGATCGGAACGAGGGGCAGTTGCACCCTGGTCCCTCCGTCAGCAAAAAGTTGCACCAGCGCGCCGGCCCCAAGCAGAAGAACGATCTGGATTTTGGCGCTGAACTGTAGGAGGTCGTCCCAAGCGCCACCGATCACGAGGGCGGCGGCAACAAGCAATAGACCGACTAGGTAAAAGGGGGAGGAGGTTCCTGGAAACGCAAGCGGTAGCACCGTCAAGCATGCAACAAGAAGTCCGCCGTATAGGGCAAATCCACCCCAACGAGGAAGAGGGGCTTTGTGGATGCGACGATCATCCCTCTTGGGATCATCAACGGCACCCCTTGCTATGGCAATTCGCCGCACTAGGGGGGTGAGCAACCAAGTCACGATCAGCGCCACCGCGTAACTCATCAGTGGAGCATTCGCCAACTAAGCCACAACCTCCACGCGGTCTTCAACAAACCTGAAGACCTCAAGGTTCGCTTCGCGAAACAATTCTAGTGAAAACTCGTCAGGGTAATCCCCTTCGTAGATCA
>JADLGZ010000232.1 GCA_020849075.1 Fimbriimonadaceae bacterium
GAACCTCAAACGAAGGACGACGATTCAAGAGGTGGGACGTATTTGAATACGCCCTCATCACTCCTGAAGGCGAGAGTTCGCCCGAACCCTCGGTGATCGTAGACCTCAGCCTTGGCGGAATCCAAGTAAGGGGGCGCAAGCAATATTCCCCGGGAAGCATGGTCGTCATTACGATTGCTCAAGACGGCGACAAGCGCATCACTACCAGCGCAGAGGTACGGTATTCCTACGTGATGGAAGAAAGCGATCTCTTTGCAACGGGTTTCAAATTCGTGCCCGCCAACATGGAGCAACGCGTTGAACTAGTGCACTTTATTCACCACCGCTTCCAAGAAGGCATTCAGCAGCAGAGTGCTTAGCCTCGGCTACCGCAACCGCCGCATCCACCACCACTAGCCTGGCTCTCCTCTGTCTGGAAGGAGGAGCCACAACCACAGCCGCTGACCGCGTTCGGATTTTCAATCTTGAATCCGCCGCCGAGGTTGTCCTCAACGAAGTCCACGCTCGCGCCATCCATGTAGCCCAGACTGAGTTCGTCAACGTAAATCTTTACGCCATCGCTCTCGAAGATCTGATCGGTCGGCTCGGGAGCACCATCGTCAATTGCCATGCCGTACTGGAGGCCAGAGCAGCCACCACCGGATACCCAGACGCGAAGTGCCGCGGATGGCTTTTCTTCCGCCACCATAAGGTCTTTTAGTTCGCAAGCTGCTCGGGTCGTTACTGTGATTGCCATCTATCTGTATCCTACGCAAAAGTGTAGCATAAGTATCCACACCATTCTGTATGTTTAGATGATGAACTTACGCCAGTGAATCAGGACACGGATTGGGTAGGTGATTCCATTGAGGAGATCGCAATGCAGGTCGGCAAGGGCGCTCAGAGGCTCATCCATCCGGCGACGTTTCAGAATCATTGCGAAGTCATAGACTAGGTAGGCTAGTCCACCAAGCCCAAGCCCGATGCCTAACCAGAGGTTTGGTAGTAAATTTGGAGCCCAAGTCGAGAGGCCCACGCAACCCAAAATAGTCGCCAGCCCCGCCAAGACATATTGTCCAACGAAACTGAAGTCTCGACCAGACAGAGCGGTATAGAGAGCTGCACCAGCAAGAGTGATTCCTAGGGCGCAGACGGGCCATCCAGCTTCGTGGAGATTGCGTGCCAAGGTGCCCGTAAAGAGGATGGTGATCGGTAAGAACCCAGCTTGGAGCCAACGCTCGGGAGATCGGCCACCCAACAAAGCCCTGAACAACTGATGCGCTACCAAGCAAGCAAGGAACACGAGGACCGACTCCTGTAGTGGAAGCGAAAGTGGATGAAGAATAGCGACCAGCGCAGAGGCTATTCCAGCAAGAAAGAAGAGGCCAGATACCGTTTGGATGAATCGCCGGCGCTCGTCGTAGCTCCGGGTAGCCACGTTATCGGGAACCACAACTGGCTCTGGAAAGTAGGGCGGAATGAACACGGCTAAGTGGTCGGGATGACTGGATTTGAACCAGCGACCTCCTCGTCCCGAACGAGGCGCTCTACCAAGCTGAGCCACATCCCGACTCGGTCTAGGAGAATACCCGGTCATCTCTAATGCCGAAAAGCTGGTACCGAAATGGTATTGAGTTGGGCTTTGGGCCTCGTATACTTAACGTGATGAAGAAATTAGCTCTGTTGGCAGCCGTACTTCCCGTGGCTTCATTTGCACAATGGAGCCAGCCAACCATCCTCTCCGATAATACGGGCGATCAGACCCTTCCCAAGATCAAGACCACTTTAGATGGAGGATGCTATGTATCTTGGTACGATGCCTCGGGCGGGGGCTACCATATACGAATCCAGCGATTTGACAGGGATGGGAACCAGCTGTTCCCGGCGAATGGATTTCAAGTAAACACGTCCACTTTGAGCAGCATTGGCGATCATGACTTGGCCGTTGATAGCTTTGGGAATGCGTACGTGGCCTATCTTGATACGCGGTTTGGGACGACCACGACCATGACGGTCAGCAAGATATCATCTACTGGTTCAATTCTGTGGGACAAGAATGTTTCGGCTGGCACCTCAGGCAATCAACCAAGGGTCTGCGTTCTCAATGACTCCACGATCGCCGCTGCGTATACAGCCAATAATAGCTTCACGATCAAGCGGTATACGCAACTTGGGGCCGACCTCGTGCCCTCCGTTTCAGTATCGGAACCGGGACACGGAATGATCATGACAGACCTCGAGCCCGGCGAAGGAAACACCGCGATCGCGATGTGGGTACGGGGGTCGGGGTCGAATTTGGTCACATCCAACAAGCAGTTGTACGCCCAGAAATTCAACATGGCAACCGGCCAAGGGCTCTGGACAGGAACGGCAACCGGGACCTGGGCCAGCGGAGGCGCACCAGTAATTGTCTTCAATGCGAACTCCATCCAAAACGGCAACTTCCCGCCCATCATCGCGGATGGTAATGGGGGGTTTGTTACCGCTTGGTACGAGATTGGAGGGCTGAGAAATGCCTATATGGAGCACGTGCGAACAGACGGTACCAAGAAGTTTGGAACGGTCAACACTTCGAACGTGACGAGTTCTCTATCAATCGTAGAGTCCACCCCTGGACGCATGCAGACCAGCGCGAATATCGCCTACGACAAGTGGTCCGGAAATTATCTGGTTGCCTCCTCTGAGTCCCAAATTTCACCCCAATCAAACTACTCCAATATCGTTCAGAAGATTGACTCCAACGGGAATCGTTTATGGCCGTTGGTGGGAACAAAGAACGGCATCACCGTTGAACCAATCGGTAGCCAGACCTCGTTTGTGTCCGCTCAGTTCCTGGGGCAGGGTGCCATCGTCGCGAGCATGTACTATAGCGGCGCTTTCCCCACGTCCATTATTGGCGCGGCCGTAGACCCGGACGGCGGAATTGATTACAGCAGTGAAGAGATCTATGGAGGAGGAACGACAAAGGGCCGCCTGACTACGGAACGGGACCCTGGCGGCGACCTCCTCGCGGTGTGGAACGATAATGGCGACCTATACGGAACTCGTTACACCGGCCCCGATGGGGTCGGAAAGACCATTTCGGGGGTCATAACGCCCGGTGACTACAGTACGGCGCCGATGGATATCAACTGGGTCATTGAGATTTCGGACGGATCCGCGACGGAACGTCGTATGGTGAACGTCGATGATTCGGGCGACTTTTACGTCCGAACCTCATTCAGCGGCCCGGTCACGGTGACCATTGACGGTTCCCACTGGATCAAGCGCCGGTTTACGAACGTAGGGATCACGGTCGGCCTCGTGACGATACAAAACGGTGACGCTGACGGCTCAGGCGAGGTTGATGCCGCCGACATTGATCAAGTGATCGCCGATTTTGGCGCCGTCCGGTATACGAGTGGCTACAATATCAACAGCGATGTTGATGGAACGGGCGAAGTTGATGCCGCTGACATTGACATCGTGATTGCCAACTTCGGAGGCAACGACGAGTAACCCGACCCGCTGCCATTGGTGCTTAGGCAAGCCCGCCTATGAGCAGTACCACGACGAAGAATGGGGCGTTCCCGTCTACGAGGATCAGAAACAGTTTGAGTTTCTGGTCCTTGAAAGTGCCCAAGCCGGCCTGAGCTGGTGGACGATCTTGCAACGGCGAGAGGGTTATCGAGACGCATTTGCGGGTTTTGATGTCAGCAAGGTTGCAAAGTTTGATGAGACTGATATTGACCGACTCATGCAGAACTCGGGCATCATTCGCAATCGAGCAAAGATCCATTCAGCGATCAACAACGCGAAGCGCTTCATTGAGATCCAGCAAGAATTCGGCACATTCTCGAACTATATTTGGTCGTTTGTCGGGGGCAGTCCGGTACACATGAAGTGCCGATCAATCACCGAGGTTCGGGCCACTTCTCCAGAGTCGGATGCCCTGGCCCAAGACATGAAGAAGCGGGGCTTCAAATTCTTAGGATCAACTGTGCTGCACGCGCATATGCAAGCGACCGGCCTCTTCAACGAGCATGTCGAAGGGTGTTTCCGCTACTAGGGGGTCATTCCGGCAAACTCGCTCAATTTAGCCGTCGCGAGTAACGCAATAATAGCGAACCCAAGCAGGACTCGATAACCAATAAAGACGGCATTTGAGTTCTTCTTCAGATAATTGATCAGGAAGGCGATGCAACCATAGCCGACGGCAAACGAGAAGACGTTCGCAACGATGAGCGGGACCAGCATTGGGCCGGAGAACTCAGACCGATGTTTGAAGGCGGTGTAAGCGGCCGCAAGAAAGATGGAAGGAACGCTCAATAAGAACGAATATCGGGCGGCGGCCTCGCGCTCCAGCCCGAGAAATAAGCCACCCGTGATTGTGCTTCCAGAACGACTTGCGCCGGGAATGAGGGCAATGGCTTGGAAGAGTCCAATGACCAGGCCGTCCCTTACGGGCAGCGACTCTAGGCCGCGATGCCGGCGACCAATCTTTTCGGCGACCATCAGAAGGATCGCCATAAGAATGAGCATCGTGGCAATAACGTAGAGGCTTCGAAGGCTGGTTTCAATCTGATCTTTGAACACGTACCCAAGAACGACAATCGGCACCGAGCCCACGACTATGCCCCATCCAAGGTTAGCCTCCGGGGTGCCGCGATTTGCGGGATTACGAAAACTGCCCAGCCATCCGCCGAGAATTCTCGAAAGGTCGCGCCAGAAGTAAATGAGGACGGCGAGGAGGGTCCCCAGTTGGATATTGGCCGTGAAGGCGGCGCCAGGGTCAGGCCACCCTAAAAGGGAGGGGACAATTCGAATGTGGGCGCTACTTGAAATCGGCAGGAATTCCGTCAGCCCCTGAATGATGCCAAGGATGATCGCTTGGATCAGGTCCACATGGGTACCTCGGGGGACTCCACACCAAGCTCGCGCAGGAGAATAAATCGAATTCGTTCGCATGCCCGTGCATCCCCATAGGGGGAGCGTGCTTGGGCCATCGCTTTGTAGGCATCGTCATCCGTCAGCAATATCCGCGACTCGTTGAGGACGACCGTGGGCTCGGTACCGACGAGTTTTGCGACCCCGGCGTGGACACCCTCGGGCCGCTCGGTGGTGTTCCGAAGAACCAAAACGGGAACGCCAAAAGTAGGAGCTTCTTCCTGAACACCGCCACTATCGGTCAGGATGAGCGTGGACCGCTGCATGAGTTTGACAAAGTCCATGTAGTCAGGAGGCTCAATAACCTTAATGCGGTCATGGCCGCCCAAGATTGGCTCAAGGGCTTCCCGGACAATCGGATTGCGATGCATGGGCACGACGAGGAGCACATCACTAAAGTCGTCCACTAACTGGCGGACAGCGCTAGCAATACCTTTCTGAGATTCGCCCCAATTTTCGCGCCGATGAGTCGTCAGCAAAACCACACGTCCCTTGTGTTCGGGGAACCACTCCGCTTCGCTGATGGCGGCGACATGATGTAGCGCGTCAATACCGGTGTTTCCCGTTACGAACGTGGAGGCGGCTGACATTCCTTCTCGGATCAGGTTTTCGGCGGCACGACTCGTCGGAGCAAAGTGAAGTCGTGAAACAAGCGCAGCAGCCCGGCGGTTGAACTCTTCGGGGAATGGTCGATCAATTCGATCCGTCCTGAGGCCAGCCTCAATATGACCAACCGGGACTTGGCGATAGAATGCTGCCAACGACGCGACAAAAGTCGTGGTGGTGTCCCCCTGAGCCAAAACCCATTGGGGCTTCAGCTTTTCGAGGAGGGAGTCTATCCCCTCAAGGGCCCGCGTTGTCACTTGAGCCAACGTTTGCCCGTGGACCATGATATCAAGGTCGTAGTCCGGGGCGAGGCCAAAGGCGCTCAGGGCCTGAGCTAACATCTCGCGATGTTGTCCGGTAGAGACTAAGATGCACTCAACCTCCGGATACTTCCGCAGTTCTAATACGACGGGCGCCGTCTTGATCGCATCCGGCCTTGTACCGCAAATGGCAACGATACGCGGTTTCATGGTTTCACCACCACAAACGAGTATAGGACACACACGAACGCCGAAACACTCCAGAGGACAAAAACTGTCTGCCGTTGATTGAGCCCGCGCTTCAGAAGCAGGTGATGCACATGGCGCTTGTCAGCCTGCGATAAGGGAACTCCCGCTCGGTAGCGCTGGATCATCACCTGAGCCGCATCAACGAGAGGCACGAAGAACAAGAAGAATGGGGTCGCCCAGTATCCGGCCCTAACGCTCATGATGCAGAGGCATGAAAGCATAAAGCCCAGTATATAAGCACCGCCCGTGCCGAGGGTGATCTTGGCGGGATTGTAATTGTGCTGGAGAAAACCCATGGACACGCCAGCAATGGCCGCAGCGATCACTGGAAACGTAGGCCAACCAAGCCTCAAGCCCAAGAACATCAGGGTAACCGCCGAAATTGTCGCTAAGCCAGAGGCTAGACCGTCCACCCCATCAATAGTGTCCATGGTTTTCGTCAAGATGAAAATTGTGA
The DNA here is from genome assembly GCA_020849075.1 of Fimbriimonadaceae bacterium. Lineage (GTDB taxonomy): Bacteria > Armatimonadota > Fimbriimonadia > Fimbriimonadales > Fimbriimonadaceae > JAFLBD01. Next base: position 6,478 of record JADLGZ010000232.1, read on the forward strand.
TCATCGTGGCGGGTATAGCGAGGATCGGAACTAGGGGCAGTTGCACCCGGGTCCCTCCGTCAGCAAAAAGCTGCACCAGCGCACCAGCCCCAAGCAGAAGAACAATCTGGATTTTGGCGCTAAACTGCAGGAGGTCGTCCCAAGCGCCACCGATCACGAGGGCAGCGGCGACAACCAATAGCCCGACTAGGTAAACGGGGAAGGGGGTTCCTGGAAACTCTAGCGGTAGCACCGTCAAGCATGCAACAAGAAGTCCGCCGTATAGGGCAAACCCACCCCAACGAGGGAGAGGGGCCTTGTGAATGCGCCGGTCATCCCTCTTGGGATCATCAACGGCACCCCTTGCTATGGCAATTCGGCGCACTAGGGGGGTTAGCAACCAAGTCACGATCAGCGCCACCGCGTAGCTTATCAGTGGAGCATTCGCCAACTAAGCCACAACCTCCACGCGGTCTTCAACAAACCTGAAGACCTCAAGGTTCGCTTCGCGAAACAATTCTAGTGAAAACTCGTCAGGGTAATCCCCTTCGTAGATCA
>JADLGZ010000233.1 GCA_020849075.1 Fimbriimonadaceae bacterium
AACAAGCGGCTAAAAGACGATTCTCTTGCTGGCGGCAAAGATCACGTTTGTGTTTCGCTTGCGTGCGCCAAGTCGTTTACTGTCGAAGTAGTGCGAGGACCGACTGCGGTGCAAGGTTCGCTTGCGATAGCATCGAGAGACCCGACTGTTGGAGAATCTGCAACTTGGTAAAGTTCGTCATCTCCGTTGCAACATCAATGTCACGAATGCTGGATTCACTGCTCGCGAGGTTCTCGCGTTGGATGGCCAGCGAGCGGACATTGGACTCCAAGACGTTGCGCATAAAGTTTCCAACACGCCCTCGAGCAGAACTGACATCGCCAATCGCCTTATCCACGATTTGCATGGCTTCCGCACATCCCGCCGACGTCAGGAGATTTAGATCAGCAAGGGATAACCCACTGACCACCCCTTTCCCCAATTCGCTAGCGGCAAAATTCCCTAGTGAAAGGCTGGTCGTCTCGCCAGCGTTGCCACCAATCTGGAATGTCGCATTACCCGCAGTGATTTGTCCCCAAGCCCCCGGGCCAGCGGCAAGGTTGCCATTTTCCGTCAGGTTGATCGCGTTCCCGTAATTATCGCGGAGGTTGAGCCCTTGCCCCGAACTGAATGTAACGGTCGTGTTGCCACCCGCTGCGGCACCGTTCATGTCAATGGTGACATCTGCTACCGCATCCACTCCTTGGTCCGTTGTCGCTCCGGCGACCGTCTGGAGAATTCCTGCCGCATCGACGAGGCTGACGCTGGCGTGAGAGCCATATTCCGCGTTGGTCAGGGTGACGGCGCTGCCCGGCGACCAAGTTGCGGTAACGCCCGTTTGGACGGATGCCTGGTTGATCCTCGAGACCACCGACTCAATCGTGTCACTGCTCGTGGTATTGAAGCTGACTCCGTTGATTGTAAAGGTGCCCGCGGCCACTGTTGTCGTGGCACTGGCATGAGTCTTCGTGGTGACCACTTGCGCTCGCTCAGCCGCAGTCGTCACATCAACCGTAACAGCAGAGTTTTGATTTACCGCTTGCCCATTGAAGACTCCCGAGAAGCTCATTTCGGCAACATTAGCGGAGCTGGTGCTGATCGCTTGTGTCCCTGAACTACCATCAAGGAGCTTCTTGGTTCCAAACGCGGTTGTTTGTGCAATGCGCGTGATGGACTGGATGATGAATTGGATCTGGTTCTGGTTGGCTTGTCGCTGAGCTTCGTCAAGGGTTCCTGAGTTGCTACTGGCAACCGCCAAGGTTCGGGCGTCTCGCAAAAGTCGGTTAACTTCTTCAAGAGCGGCTTCGGCCGTCTTTGAGTAATTGGTTGCGTCTTGATTGTTGCGAATGGCTTGGTCGAGACCTGAGATCTGAGCCCGGAAAGACTCGGATACGATGAGCCCGGCGGGGTCATCGCCTGCGTTGTTAATTCGCAGGCCGGTCGAGAGTTTGGTCATGCTGTCCGCAAATTGCTTGCCCGTGTTGGACAGAATTCGCAGAGAGGTCATTGCGAGAGTGTTCGTGTTTACGCTAAATGCAGACATGGTTATCTTCCCTGAAGCGACCCCCGCCGTCCTTGGCTACGGGCACTTTTTGGGGCCCGGGTCGCATCCACAAGGTTGATTCCAGGTATTGGTATCAGGATTAACCTAGTAAAAATACTGGTTGTTTGGCATTTGTACTAGGAAATCGGAAAGCTGGTAGGAATTGGAGGAAGTTGCCGGGGGTTAGCTGGGTGTAGAAACGAATAGCGATTTGTCTTTGTGGGCCAATCCCCGCTATCCCCAGCAACTCCCAGCCCCTCCCAGCTAAACTCCCATCATGCCATTGATCGGGCAGGTAGGCAGGAAAAGCTGGCGCGCCCGGTTGGCGATGTCGGTGCTGTACCTAGCCCTCACCCTTGGGGCAGTTACCACCGTCTATCCCTTCTTGGTGATGATTTCTACCGGGTTTACCGGGCCAACGGACCAAAACGAGAATCGCTTGATTCCGAGCTTCTGGCAGGACGACGACAAGCTTTACGCTAAGTATCTTGATGATAAGTTCAGCGGGAATGCCTCCCAAATCGCCTCATTCACGTTTCTCACCCCTAAGTCACCGGGCGATGTCCAGGCTTACGAGGAGATTCTAGCAAGCTTAGACCCAATGCTATGGACCGCGGGATTCCGAACCGCCCCAACGCAGGTAACGAGCAAGTTGAGCCTCCGCTATCAGGCATGGTTGAGGGCGCGCTATAAGACGGTGGAAGACCTTAATCGGGCATATCTCGAGGAGAACGTCGCCTTTCAGACCGCGCAGCCTCCCATTGAGCAGCTCGAGCGTGTGGGCTGGAAGCCGCGGCCGGGCACGAAATGGGACGAGTGGCTGCAGTTCAAGAGCACCTTACCAGTCGAATTCCGAATTCCCGTTTCGAAGGATCGCCTGTTTCAGGAGTTCGTGCGGACCAAGTACCGCAACCAGTTTCAAGATGTTCCCGCCTCGGTCTCCAATGGGGCGACCGCATTTGAAGAACTGACGCTCTCACCGAACAGCCCATTACGAGAGGAATTCAAACAGAAGGGCATTCCTCTTCAAGCCCAGCGAGGGACATTTGAAGACTTGTATCGGCAACGGCATGGGAGCACCCCAGCTTTTCTCCAATCCGACGCAAAGTTCGTCCGAAGTCATTCCGGGTCCCTGAGGCGAGAGTTCAGCACTCGAAACTACCGCTACGTGTTGGATTACGTGGCTCTCAATGGTCGTGCCCTTTGGAATACGGCGATTTTCTGCCTCCTAGCGATCATTAGTCAGCTCTTGGTAAATCCGGTCGCTGCGTACGCAATTAGTCGCTATCCGATGCCTGCGACGGGCAAGATCCTTATCTTTCTCTTGGCGACGATGGCATTCCCCGCCGAAGTAGCGATGATCCCCTCGTTCTTGTTGCTGAAGGATTTGAACTTGCTCAATACGTTTTGGGCCCTAGTTCTGCCGGGAATGGCTAGTGGCTACATGATCTTCCTGCTCAAAGGCTTTTTTGACTCCCTACCGCAAGAGCTCTATGAAAGTGGTCAAATGGATGGTGCTCCGGAATGGCTCATGATGCTGAGAATTGCCTTTCCCCTTTCCAAGCCCGTTCTCGGCTACCTTGCCCTGCTCGCATTCATGGGTGCCTACGGCGCATTCTTGTACGCCTTTTTGGTGGCCCAAGATCGAAACATGTGGACGCTGATGGTGTTTATTTACCAGCTGCAACTGACCGCTCCCAAGGCAGTGATGATGGCAGCGGTCACCTTGGCAGCCCTGCCGACGCTC
>JADLGZ010000234.1 GCA_020849075.1 Fimbriimonadaceae bacterium
ATGGGGCATTGGTTTGACAACGACCCCGCGCCCGGCGCGGACAGCGTGGACTGGAAACCATTTTTTGATATCTTTAGGACTGCTCACAAGTCAGATCCAGTTCAGTTGGGGAAGGTTCGATTTGGAACTTACGACGTTGATGTCAATGCCGACTTTGGATTGGGGCAGGTGCTGGCTCAGCAACATCCCCTTGAGCGCAGTACCATTTCTGCTGACCTTCATGGTGATACATGGCGGATGACAACGACAAATGTCTTCCGAATGAGGACGGGACACGCCGGACTGATCAGTCTGGATGGTCAGGCATTTAACGTCAAGAAGGGCGATGTCTTTACCAAGAAGGGACTGTGGTGGATGAGGCAAGGCCCGGATGAGATGTCCTTCCACGGCGCAACGTCTGCCTACGCCAACAACGTTCAGTGGGCGGGACCATGGAAGTCCCCGATCGCGACCAAGGCAGGGCTATGGGCAATGGCCCGCTTTCACTTGGAACAATTGTGGTACCGCGCCAACGCCACTCCGGAACTTGTTGAACTTGATCGCGCTCGGTTAAGTAATCGCAACTACTGGGAGTATCTTTACGTCGATGCGAATCAGGACCGCGTCACCTTCCGTACCATGCCGGCTGCGCACCGGGACCGCATGAAGACGGTCATCACCGGCTACTCATTGATTGGACTGAAATTTGCCGAAAGGTTCCCTCTCCTAAGCCCGGGAATTGCCTACCCCGACTGGCTCGCGACGGATATTGGAATGCTACAAGGTGAAGCGAAGCACACCCAGGCCGGCTACACCGATCCTTCTGGGAATGAGTTCGAGAGCCTTGCTTCAAGTTCCCATTTCCCAAAGTAACGATTTTTCAATAATCTTTGAAAATCGGTAAAATAGGCTCAAATGGCCACTATGGTTTCCCCCAATATCAGCATTGACGCGATCGCTGACAAGGTCTTCGCCAACGAGCGGATCACGCCGGAGGATGCCTTATTCCTGTACCAGCATCCGAACCTGCTGGAACTTGCCACATTGGCTAATCACCGCCGCCAGCAACAGATTCCAGGTCGAACTGTGACCTACATCATTGGTCGCATTTTGAACTACACAAACGTGTGTTGGGTTCGTTGCAAATTCTGCGCGTTTTACCGCGTACCCAATCATAGTGAGGGGTACCTCCTCAGCGATGAAGAGATACTTGCCAAAGTTGGTGATACGGTTGAGAAAGGTGGAGTTGAGATTCTCTTCCAAGGCGGCCTCAATCCTAAGCTGAAGATTGACTATTTCGAAGGCATTTTCAGCAAGATCATGGCGGCCTATCCAAATGTCATCCTACACGCCCTGAGTCCAGCCGAGATCATCTACATTGCGCACATCAGCAAATTGACTGTACATGACACCCTCAAAAGACTCAAAGCGGCCGGCCTCCACTCAATTCCGGGAGCGGGGGGTGAGATCCTTGTTGACCGCGTGCGTAAGATTATCGCTCCTTACAAAGACACAACCGACGAGTGGCTTCGGTGCATGCGGGAAGCCAGCGCACTTGGCATCCGAAGTACCGCGAGCATGATGTTTGGTCATGTGGAAACGCTCGAGGATCGAATCGAGCACCTCGGTCGAATCCGCGACCTGCAAGATGAATGCGCTCCATTTAGAGCGTTTATCAGTTGGAACTTCCAGCCCGAAGACACGAACCTTCCCATCCCCCACAAGGCGAGCAGCGCAGACTACCTGCGGACTGTCGCGGTATCTCGGATCTTCCTCGATAACATCGCCAACTTCCAGGTCTCCATCCTCACGCAGGGGCCAAAAATCGCCCAGGCGGCACTAAACTATGGGGCTAATGACTTCGGCTCAATCATGATTGAAGAAAATGTTGTGAGCGCTGCCGGAAACAAGTTCATCCTTAACACCGAAGAGTTTGAGCGAGTCATTGCGGCGGCGGATTACGTCCCCAAGCGTCGAAACACCCGTTACGAATTGATCTGAGGGCTTGCGGCAACTATTGCCCTTGGACGCGATTCACGAACACGATCGCGAACACAACACCCATAACCGAACCAAGCACGATCAGTCCGCTCTGCCAGCCCGCCGGACCTCCCATCTTCTCGATTAGCCAACCGACGCCAAGGCCAGCTAGGGGCATGCCGAGAATCGCGTAGGCCACGGTTAAGCCAACCCCGAGCCCTTTTGCGGCTTCGGCGCTCGAGCGATCCTCCTTCTCCTTCTGACGAGTGGTCTGTTCTCGTTTCTGGGTTGCCCGATGGGCTCGCTCCTCCAAATCCTTCAAGCGGCCCTCAAACTCTGAATCGGCGGCGTCCATCTTCCGCCGAGCCTCAGCAGCGATTTCTTCGGGTGTTTGTCCGGGCATAGACTTAGTTTGGCTTGGTGCGGACTTGAATTGCTGGAGTTCCGCAACCAAACATGGTATACATCCGTCTATACAAATCGTGACGGGAATAGCACCGAGCCTTTCTACGGATATCCAGTACGTCAAAGGCGTAGGGCCAAAGCTCGCACCACTGTTCAGCAAACTGGGAATCGAAACAGCCCGGGACCTGTTGTTTCACTTCCCTCGCCGATTTGAAGACCGCCGACACCTTCCGCCCATTCGTGAGGCAAGACCGGGGAACCATGTAACGGTTCGGGGGACGATTACCCATGTGGAGTCCCGACCAAGCCGAGGGCGAGCAGCGCCCGTCAAGTGCATC
>JADLGZ010000235.1 GCA_020849075.1 Fimbriimonadaceae bacterium
AGTCGCCATGCTACCGATTGCCGACCGACATGTTCAATACGCCCAAGAGATCGCGGCAATTCTCCAAGGTCATCCAAGCCACGGCTACCAAGCCAATGGCGAAGTCACGTGGCCACCCATTACGGCGAAATCGCAGTGCCGCTTTAGGGTTTTCGTTGACGACAGCCGCGAAACACTAGGCAAGAAGATTCGCGAAAATCAACGGTCTAAGGTGCCCTACATGCTGATCTGTGGCGACAAAGATATGGAAGGTGGCACCGTCGGGGTCCGACACCGTGAACAGGGTGACCTCGGTCCTATGAAGATTGAGGACGTGATTGCACGGTTGAACGCCGAGGTCTGAGCCCGGCGCTTCGCGGTAAACTGTTTGCCTCGCGCAGGGGTGTAGCTCAGTTGGTAGAGCGGCGGTCTCCAAAACCGTAGGTCGCGGGTTCGAATCCTGTCGCCCCTGCCAAACGCCGGATATCCGTGCCACCTCAGACGCGCACCCCCTGGGGATGCCACAATATGGGCATGGCGAGACTCCTCGCGATCCTTCTTCCCATTCTCCTCTTGTTGGGTTGCGAGTCAACCCCGACTCACGGCGGAACCCTGCGGACCAAGCAAGTGCGGACCGTTGTCAGTCTCAGCCCAAGTACCACGGAGATATTGTCCTTGTACTTCCCGGGCATCAAGATTGTCGGTCGCACTGCGAGTTGTGACTACCCTGACACAGTCAAAACGATTCCCGTGATGGCCGGAGTCAAACCAGACTACGAAGCCATCGCAAGAGTTCGCCCCGACTTGGTCATTTACGATGCCGACCTCTACAACTCTGCCGACATCGAAAAGCTAAGGCAACTCAAAATTGAAACCTATGCATTCCGGGCCAAGAGTCTCGATGGGTTCATTGAGGAGTTGTACAAGCTCGCCTCCAAGCTTGGGGGCGAAACAGAAATTTCCGAACTCATTGACCGGATCATGGTTGACAAGATTGGCAACAATAGCGACTCGGCTACAAAGAGGCGGGTTATGGTTGTCCTTGGCGGGCCTGGAGAACACATGGTCGCCGGCACCAAGAGCTTACAAGCTGATATGGTCCGTTGGGCTGGCTTTGAACCCATCGGCCCGGAGGCCGATAAGTTTGTGCCAGCAAACATAGAGAGCATCCTCGCGATGAAGCCGGATGCGTTTGTTGTGGCGGGGGACCCGAAGTTCATCTTGGAAGACCCGCGCCTGAAGGCATTGCCCGCGATTGCGAATAAGCGCGTCGCCGAGATCAATGACCAAAGCCTGATCTTGAGAGCCGGCGGACGCGTAGATGTGTTGTTGCAAAACTTACGACCAGCGGTCGAAGGTTTGTTTGTAGGTAGATAAGTATGAGCATTGCAGAAATTGGAGTATTTGGCGGTTCGGGCTTTTATAGCCTCCTTGAAAGTGTCACCGAAGTGAAGGTCGACACCCCCTACGGTGCACCGAGCGATAGCGTCTTTGTCGCCGATGTAGCTGGACGCAAAGTGGCGTTCCTACCTAGACATGGACGCCGGCACACACTTCCACCTCACAAAGTCCCCTATCGCGCCAACGTTTGGGCGATGAAGCAACTCGGCGTGAAGGCAGTCATCAGCCCCTGCGCTGCGGGCTCGCTTCAAGCTCACGTTGCCCCTGAACACTTTGTCGTCTGTGACCAGTTTGTGGATCGCACAAGCGGTCGGGCCGATACCTTTTATGATGGGCCGATCGTGACGCACGTTTCGCCCGCTAACATGTACAATCCGACCCTCCGAAAGATCGCGATCGAAGCGATAAAGAAGAATGGAATTACCGTCCATGAGAAAGGCACCGTCGTCGTCATCCAGGGCCCGCGATTCAGCACAACCTCAGAGAGCCTCTGGTTCCACAACCAAGGTTGGGAAGTCATCAACATGACCCAATATCCCGAGGCTTATCTCTGTCATGAGCTTGGGATGTCTGTGGTCAACATTTCGCTGATCACTGATTATGATAGTGGCGTTCACGCTGGAGCTGAGGCGGTCAATGCCCACAGCGTGCTTGAAGTCTTCCAACGCAATAGCGAACGAATCCGCCAAGTCGTGTTGGATATGGTCGAGATGATGCCGCCTAACCTTGAGGAGTTGGAAGGGGCGAAGCATCTGGAATGGACACGTGGTGATGGACACGCTACCTCTAGCCTCGATATCCGTCTTTATAACCAGTGACTCCTTCTTTTCGTTTTGCTCTGCTCCCGCTTGCCTTGGCCAGCGCTGGTGCCCATGCTCAAACACCGTGGAAAACCTTGGTTTGGGTATCCACGCGAGCTACGGTGGTCACCGATTCCAACGGTATTCGACAGGATCGGTTCTTCATCAATGACCCCGAAATGGATCGCATTCGCGAGGCTCTTGACCTGTTCGAGAAATCGGCAGAAGCTGAATCGGGCGGTGCATTGGACATTCAGATTGACCTGAAAACGGATGCCACCCCCTTCTATCGCTTACCGAGTCAGGCGGTGGATCCGTTAGTCAGCTCCATCCAAACCCGCTTCAATGAGGCCAGTTTTGAGTCTGACGACAAGTCCTTTCGGGGCCCGTATTCGGGGGTGATGATTGTGGATCCACAGCCAGGCTCTTGGGCGGAAGGCTCCCCCTTACGCAAGAAGAATCCGGTCATTTCCATGCGGTTCGGAACCCCCGTTGGGTTCCTTTCCCTCCTACCGACCAATGGAGGATCGGGAACCGCCGCTGTCGCGGACGACTTTCTTGCTCTTTGGCGCGGTGAAGTTGCCTTGAAGTCCGGAGTCGAAGGTCGGGTGACAGACTGGAAGACGGTGCCGGCGCCAGGAAGTGTGTTCTGGCCAAAGGCTCAAACCGGGACTCCCATCAGTGCGTTCAAGCCGCTCGAACCGACGGGACTCGGTTTGTTTGGTGAAGTCACCAGCGGCGAGACTGAAAACGGTCCGACGATCAAGGTGATGGTCAACTCAGGTCCTAGAGAGGGGCAATTTCTATTGCAAGACGGCCTTGGTGTTGACCTCGGGACCACTCCTCTTCTCGAGTTCTGGATGCGAACGACTGCGATTGATCCTCTGGAGCTCAGGCTCGGAAGCGAGCGAGTTGCGATCGGCTGGTACCCCGGCGCAACTCACTGGATTGAACCTACTCGCGATGGGAAGTGGCAGAAGTTCACGGTCGGACTTGGGGCCGGAAAGGTCGAGACAATCGTGCTGGGCGTCCCCGATGCCACGCGCTCGCAGGAAAACATGCAATACGGCGTCCGAGAGTTTGAGATTGCCGGTATACGATTTTTCAAGGGAGATGCTCCACTGACGTCAGCGACACCAGCAGATGAATCCCTCCGTATTGCCCTAGCTTCGGGATCGGTTGCCGATTGCGAGGCCGCCCTTTCCAACCCCGCATCGAGCGTCAAGTTGGCCGCCCTCTATCGTCTTGCTGTTGGACCTAACGCTCCTACAAGCGAGGGTTTCAAGCGACTGGTGGAGTTGAGCAAGAACCCGGATCCCATGGTCGCAGTTTATGCGATCCGCGCCTTGTCGAGAAGCCAAACCCCTGAAGCAGCGGAAGCCTTAAAGTACAACCTTGAGGTGGGCCCCTTTGAGCATAGCCGTTTGGGTGCTGCGTGGGCGATGGGCGAAGTCGGCACCGAGGCGACCACCCCGCTTCTTGCGACCATGCTCACGGCTCGCGAATGGCGGAGCCGCCTCGCGGGAATCGAGGCCCTTGCCAAGTTCCCGACCCGCGAAAACATTATCATCATGTTGGCCATGTTGCCTGACCCTGAACCCGAGAACCGGCGGGCCATCTGCCAAGGGGTGGATCTCAAAATGGACCTCGCGAATCGTCGGCTCCTATTCATGGCGGTCAATGACCCAGTAGAAGAGGTGCGTATCGCAGCCTACCGGAATCTCCTCACCAATGGGCTTGACGAGTTCCGCGCGGAAGCAATGAAAGGAGTTCGCGAAGAAAGCCCATACGTTCGTTGCGAAGTGCTCCGAACGATGAGCAACAAGCCCGATGCCGCTTATCGCCGATATATTTTGATCGGGCTTAGTGACAAGGACCCACGAGTTCGATACACCGCGATCGAAGCGCTGGGGAAACAGCCGGGTGACATCCACCGAGAAGAGCTCGAAAGTGTCCTTCAAGACCCCGATGAGGAAGTTCGCAAGGCCGCTATCGCCCTCGCCAAAGCCCGAGGCATCCAGTGAGACTAGCTTTTGGAAGTGATCACGCTGGTTACTCCCTCCGCACTAAGCTGGAAGACTCCTGTCGAAAAGCAGGGCATGAAACGCAATCGTATGGGGCCATGAGCGAGGATGCATACGACTACCCCATCGCCGCGGACCAAGTGTGCCACGCTCTATTGAACGACCGCGCCGATTTGGGGATTGTAATCTGTGGCAGCGGCATAGGCGTTAGTATTCGGGCCAACCGCTATCGGGGCATTCGTTGTGCCCTCTGCACCTCGGTTGAGTTGGCCCATCTGGCCCGGCTCCACAACCATGCTAATGTCTTGGCTCTGGGACAACGCACCACAGAACCGGAGCTAGCCAACCAGATCCTCAGAGAGTTTCTGTTGACGCAGCCTGACGGCGCGGAGCGACATGTACGGCGGATCCAAGAGTTGGATGCCGATGTCCACTAGGTTGCGCTAATGAGTCTCACCCACGACCGGGTTCGAGACCACATTTTGCAGTTCGGCTGGAACAGCACATGCTTCCAAGTAGTTAACCCAGGGATAACGCATTGGTGGAGTTCCGATAGCTCGGTACTAATAGGCTATGTTCTTGTTGGGCGCATTGCTGTCGTGGCGGGAGCCCCCATTTGCCTTCTCGCTGACCTTGAGAAAGGGATCAGCGAATGGGAAGCCTTTGTAGTCTCTCAAGGCTGGGACACTTGCTATTTTGGAGCAGAAGAAAGACTTCAAGGACTCCTCAAGAATCGAGGTGGCTACACTTCAATTATCCTTGGAAGTCAACCGGAATGGACACCTGAGTCATTTACGCAACGCATTCAGGAAACAAAATCCCTTCGCGCCCAAGTAAGCCGGGCCAGAAATCACGGCGTCACCGTTTGTGAATGGGAAGTCGAGCATGCGGAGTCACACCCAGCCCTCCAGAGTGTGCTGGCAGAGTGGTTATCCGAACGGGGATTACCGACCCTTGGATTTCTTGTCGAGCCCAACACCCTCGATAGCCTGAAGGGGCGGAGGATCTTCGTGGCGGAGCGAAATGGTGCCCCCGTTGCCTTTACGACCTTATGCCCAGCAACCGGCCGTGAAGGATGGTTGACGGAGCAATTTGTCCGATCAAGTCGGGCACCCAACGGGACCGTTGAGGCCCTTCTTAACCTTGCTGCTCGCACGGTAGCCGAAAGCGGAGATAAGTTCTTCACGATGGGAATCGTGCCCCTACTAGTTGGACAAGGGGTGCTTCATCAAGATCCACGATGGCTAGCCCTTCTACGAGCATGGGCGAAGGCGCATTACCGTCGATTCTACAATTTTCGAGGACTCATGGAGTTCAAGAGCAAGTTCCGTCCCGATCGCTGGACTCCGGTCCTAGTCGTGGTCCGAGGATCACGATTTCGATGGCGGCACCTCCGGGCTGTAGCGAGAGCCTTCACCAAAGTTGAGCCAGAGGTAGCCCTTGTTCAAGGCATTATTCGCGCGGGTAAGAAGGAACTACACGCTGCCATATCAAGACTCAAAAAAACGTCGGTAACCGCCATTCGTCCCTAGCCTGTGGAACAGAGAGTAGGACACGATTGTATTATAGAGAGTAGTAAAGATTCATGAAGATTTGGCCGGTAATCGTTGGAGCATTGGTGCTTGGAGCTGGATTCGGAGGGACCCAAGTTCGAAGGAAACTGGAAATGGGTCCGCCAGTACAAGACACTCTGACCGCCACAACCGATCAGAAGAAGCTCCTTGCCTCCACTACCAACGTCCCCAGTTCGAATGAGTCGGACTTCTTCTACGAACTTCTGACTGTAATTAAACAGAACTACGTCGACCCCGTTGACGACGAACAAAAGCTCGCGATTGGAGCGGTGCGAGGAATGGTGAATAGCCTCGCCGATCCCAATGTCCAGTACCTAAACGACAAGCAATTCCCTGCCTTCGAACGAGCCATGAAGGGCGAGTTTGAGGGGATTGGAGTAGAGCTAAGGCTGGTCTACGACAAGGACCAACTGCAGAAGTTCCATGCCGCCCAAGATAAGCTCGCAGATTGGAACGCCAATGGCCGCAAGGATGTGGATGGGAAGCTGGAAGAGCTACCCTCACTGGAAAGTGGAGGGCTGATCCCAGATGTCGTCGTCTCATCCGTTATGCCAGGTTCGCCCGCTGAGAAAGCCGGCTTGAAGCCCGGCGATCAAATTGATGGCGTTGACGGAAAGTGGTCCATCAGCCGAAGCGAAGTCCTCGAGCTAAACCGGGCCTTCGAGCGAATGCGTCTTGGCAGCACAGAGCGAGATGCCTATCTGAAGCTTCGCGAGAAATACATCAAGCGGTCCGATAATGCGATTCCCGCAACGCGACTTATTGAAAGACTTACCGCCGGCACGGAAGGGTCAGTCAAGCTTGTTTGGAAGTCAGCTGGCAAACCGGCCCAGACCGCCACAGTTGCCAAAGCTCTCACTACCGTCAAACCTCTGATTGGAGAGAGATTGTTTTTCATAAAGGGAGTGGCTAACGAAGTAAGTGGCACTACAGTTTTTGACCTTCGTGGAAGCGGCTTCGGTGACTTCTCAGCCATGAAAGAGGCTCTCAGCAAGCTCTTGCCTACAGGAGACTATGGACGTCTTTCGAAGGAAAACAAGCCGTTTCATGTTGAGGGTACGGGGAACTTGGCACCTACCCTAACTTTGCGCGTGGATTCCACAACCACCGGGGCGGCTCGCTTCTTTGCGGCCGTTCTCAAGTCCGCCGGAAGGGCGAAGTTGGAAGGGGACCTTGGCCCAGATCCCATTCTCGCGTATGACACCATCACGGTTCAAGGTGGTACGGCCTACATTCTTCCCACGGCCAGCTACACAGGAGACACTAAGTGAAAGGTATGAAAGTATTCGCAAGTTTCGTAGCGGTCGCCGCGGCATTCGCCGTCGGTTTCACGTGGACGGACATTCGGGCTGGCATTAGGCCTGACCTCTCGAAGTTCAAGCCCAAGGACAAGAACACCACACCAGCCCTAACACCTACGCAACTATTCACAACGGAGTACCGGCGAATTCAGGCACTCTACTACAAACCAATCAACTCGAATCAACTCTTGTACGCCGGAATGGACGGCATGCTTTCCGCTCTGGGCGATCCGCATACGCAGTTCTTTGAGCCGTACGTTAACGAAGAATTTGCCCGGTCTACAGCTGGCCAAATGTCCTTTGGTGGCATTGGTGCCCGGCTATCGCCCGACCCTCTTGGCGTGAAGGTGATTCAAGTCTTCCGCAATGGCCCGGCTTACAAAGCAGGACTGAAGGGCGGAGACATCATCACTGCGGTTGATGAGCATGTCGTTGCAGGCGAGACCTCAGATGAGATTGTCGGGCGGATCAAAGGCAAAATTGGCTCAATCGTAAAAATCCGCACATTTCGCGCTGGAAAGGATACTGTCAACTTTGACATTAATCGCGGACGCATCATTCCACCAAGTGCCGACGGAAACATGATTGACGGCACGAACATCGGATACTTACTGGTGACAGGATTCGAGCAACCCACTCCAGATCAGTTCTTCGCCACGATCAAGGAACTAGAGCGAAGTGATCCACAAGGGCTAGTCATTGACCTACGAGACAATGGGGGCGGCCTACTTTCGTCCGCTGTTGATATGCTGGCTCGATTCGTTGAGTTCAAGACCGTAGTGACAATGAAGGGGCGCGGAGAACGTATCGAAACCGTGCGTACGCCGGGGGGTCTCTTGCATGCCTTCAAGTACCCAATCGTGATCTTGGTGAACGAGCGTTCGGCCAGTGCCGCCGAAATCTTCTCTGGAGTAATGCGAGACTATAAACTCGCCACCCTAGTTGGAGAGCATACGTACGGCAAGGCTTCTGTTCAGAATGTCATTCCGCTGCCTGATCGCACTTCGGCAAAGATAACGATTGCTCACTATGGTTTGCCTAGTGGAACCGCGATTGCGCGCAAAGTTGACGACGACGGAACCTACATTAGCGGTGGAATCAAGCCCGATGTGGAAGTCAAGCTCAGTACTGATCCCAATGTGGCGCTGGGCAACCTGAAGACTGACAATCAGTTACAAAAGGCAGTCGAGATCATCCTTCAAAAGAACCCAAAGGCCCACAAGAACTGAACGAGGCTACTTCAGCGCTCCTGGCAAGACACGACCCACGTTCCCGCTCGGGGCGACGATTTTGAGCAACCGGCTCAGGGTTGGAGCGATGTCGTTGACAAACACTTGTTCATGCCTGAGTCCAGGCTGGATCCCAAATCCGGCCAGGATGATTGGCACATAGCCATCGTACTCCCAAGCGGATCCATGCCCGGTTCCGCGACCAGTGCCAAAGTACGTGCCCGGCGAATTGATCACGAAGATATCACCCGACATCTGAGGATTGAATCCGTTCGTCACTCGTTGAGCCCATGGCGTCCTCGGCAAGTTGCCACTTGCAATTTGGGTTCGCGTCACCACGGCGAAGATGCCGGGCAAGCTTTGTATCGCCCTTCCCGCAGAATTCTCGACCTCCTCGGGATCCAATCTTTTCGCCGCTACCGTGGCTTGGTTGAGGAATATGTTGGGAATATCAACGGCCTGAACCCAATCGCCTGCCCCATACTTTGCATCCAGCGCGGCCTCCACCGCCCCTTTCAGATCGGATGTTTTGATCCGTGCCGCGTTGATCTTGTAGTCATTGGCCATCTCCTCGATGATGGGAATGACACCATGGTCCGCGGTGAGGGCAATGGTCGTGTTTTGCAGCCCGATTGACCGGTCGATAAAGGTGAACAGGTCGCTGAGAAGCCGATCGGTATGAACGGTGATATCCAAAACTTCTGGGCTGTTCGGGCCATAGGCATGCCCGATGTAGTCATTGGTCGCGAGATTGACCGTTAGAACATCAGGCACTTCATCCCTTCCTAAGCCTTCCCGTTCTATCGCTATTTTCACCGTGTCAAATACGAACTTTTGACCAAAGGGGCTAGTGGTCCAGTCGCCAATGGTCTTGAGCGGATGGCTAAACACGGGCTCAGGCGAATCCTTCTGGAATGGCGGCTTCCGGGCTAGGTCGTACTCCGCAGCGGGGAGAAGTGGGTTCCAGACTTGGTTCAACTCCGAAGGGGGACGTTTCTTCGCATTGAGATCGGTCACCCAAGCCGGCAGTCGAGAGTTATAAAATGTGCTCGTCACCCAGTTGGAGGTTCCACCATCAAACCAGATCACTTGGTCAGCCGCGTGCCCTGCCAATAGGATTGATGCGCGATCCTTAAAGCTGATACTTACCACCTTGGCACGACCATTTGTTGCCATCTTGAGTTCGTCGCCAACCGTCGTAACGAGCAGGTTCTTTGGGCTCATCGGCTTACTGGTCCCGCCGACGGTGCTTGCATAAGAATCTTGGACGCAATAGACCGTCTTGCCGGTCTTTCGGTCGTACCAATCATTGCCAATGATGCCGGTGAGTCCGGGAACGCTACCCGTCATAATCGTCGCATGCCCCACGCCCGTTTCGGTAGGAATGTGGTTGTAATGAGCATCGTCGTAGTAGGCCCCCCTTTCTGTGAGGTAGCGAAATCCTCCAATCTTGCCCTCACTCTGGGCGGGTAGGAAATGCTCAACGAAGCGAACCGGATAATCCCCTCGAAACTGGTCAATACTTATGACCAGAACCAGCTTCGGGCGGTGGGGCTCCGGGGCCGGCTGACTCAGGATGAGGGCGCCAATCGCGAGGGGCAACATCCCTTGATCTTACCATTGGCAATTCTGGGTAACCGATGAGCTCCTCGCTTTGGCTAGTGTCATAATGAGGCCCTTGGTCGGTTAGCTCAGTGGTAGAGCACTTCGTTCACACCGAAGGGGTCGTAGGTTCAAATCCTATACCGACCACCATTCGGCCTCGTTGGGCCAGAATGAGGCATGGAAGACCCCCTAGAGCATCGAAAGACCGCCGCTCGCATGGCAAACCGGGCCCGGGAATCAGGATCCGACTGGTTTGAGGAGTTCTATCAATGGACCGGTGGTGACGAAGTCAAAGTACCGTGGGCCGATCTGGAGCCCCATCCTCTACTTGTTGAATGGCTAAATGGCAGGCGGCTCGGCTCGGCAGCCATTGTAGGTTGCGGGCTTGGTGATGACGCGGAAGCGGCCTCACGCCATGCCGATTCGGTCTGGGCGTTCGATGTCTCGGAGACAGCTGTTGGGTGGGCCCAGCGACGGTTTCCAGATTCAAGCGTCGTTTACGAGACAAGCGACCTATTCAGGCTACCGGCCGAGCGAAGGTGTGCCTTCTCCACCGTCATCGAGATTTACACGCTCCAAGCACTTCCCCCGGAACGGCGCCAAGCCGCCCTCGTATCCCTAGCCAGCCTGGTTTCTCCCGCCGGAGAGCTAGTCATTATTACGCGTTGGCGAGAACCTGAAGCTGAACTCGGCCCCGTCCCATGGCCGCTGCTCATGTCGGAGCTAGACGAACTTGACCGGCTGGGTCTAACTCGAACAGAACAAACCAGCGAGCCCGCGGGGCAAGCAATTCGCCTCGTGTGGCGGAAGCCTTAAACGTGGCAACCCGGTCAATGCAATGGTGACGATTGGATTGGTTTGGCGGTAAGTTAGATGAGGAAACTCACTCTATGACAAACGCCCTCCTTCTTCTCCTTGCGAGCGTCACCACTCCTGCCGATATCACGGGCCGCTGGGTGGACTATCAACCACGCGATGATCATAAGACGACATTTCATGGCTACCTCGTCGGCGACATGGATGGAGGCGCGAAACCGGGCGTGATCATTGTCCACCAATGGGAAGGTCTCACCGACTATGAAATTGGTCGAGCTCGTGAGATAGCCGAACTTGGTTATACGGTTTTCTGTGCTGATGTTTACGGCGTGGGCAACAACCCAAAGACCGCGGAGGAAAGGCAAGCATTGGTGAGCAAGTACCGCGATGGTGACCGGGCGAATTTTCGGCGCAACCTTTCGGCGGCCTACTCGGAAATCCGTCGCTGGCCCATGGTAGACCGCACAAAGATCGCCGCGATTGGATACTGTTTTGGTGGCACCGGAGCGCTAGAAATGGCCCGAGCTGGGCTAGATTTGAAGGGAGTCGTGTCGTTTCATGGGGGTTTAAGTAATCCAAACCCTCAAGATGTCAAGAACATTAAGTGCCCGGTCCTAGTCCTCCATGGCGCGGATGATCCGTTTGTTCCCCCTGCCGAAGTTGATGCTTTCAAGAAGGAGATGGACGCGGATAGCAAGCCCTACACGTTCATCGCTTATCCAGGTGCGGTTCATGCCTTTAGCCAATCCAATGCGGGCAATGATAATTCAAAAGGGGCCGCCTATAATGCAGCCGCCGATATGAAGAGCTTCTCCGAAATGGTCAAGTTCTTTCGGGAGATTTTCCGGTAACGTCTGGGTGCATGGTCGACGACGCATCCCCAACGCAAAAACCAGACGAGCCCAAGAAACTCGAGTTCACCGCTGAAACTCCTGTGGTCACGAGCCACACCGCCAGGATCGGCGGCAAAGAGTTGAAGTACTCGGTGACCACCGGGCGCATGCCTATCAAGAACGACCTCGGCGAGATTGAGGCGCAAGTCTTCTTCATGGCCTATACCCTTGATGGCGTCGCCCCAGAGAAGAGGAACCTCATGTTCAGCTTTAACGGTGGGCCAGGGTCACCTTCCCTATGGCTACACCTTGGAGCTCTGGGCCCAAAGCGCATTCCAATGGCCAATGATGGCGAACAACCCGCACCGCCTTACCACCTCGTTGACAATGAGGCGTCCTGGTTAGAGTTTACCGACCTAGTTTTCATTGACCCGGTAGGGACCGGGTTTTCTCAAGCAAAAGACGAGAAAATTGCCGAAAAATATTGGTCCGTTAGTGGGGACATCGAGTCCGTCTCCGAATTTATCCGACTTTATTTGGCTAAATATGCTCGATTTTCATCGCCTTTATTTTTGGTTGGTGAGAGCTATGGGACAACCAGAGCCGCGGGAATATCGAAGTACATGGTGGAGCGCGGGATTGCGTTCAACGGCCTTGTCTTGGTGAGTAGCGCGATGAACTTCTTGTCGCTGGATTTCATTCAGTCTTCCGATTTGCCGCACGTCCTATTTCTGCC
>JADLGZ010000236.1 GCA_020849075.1 Fimbriimonadaceae bacterium
CCTGCGGCAATCAGGGCGACCCAACCGACCCGTTCGGGACGTGCCAGTCCTTCTGCTGCCGACGTCAAGACCACCGCTTGCAATGTAGAAAGAAATTGGCCCCGGAGGGGAATCTTTGCGCCATGTAAGGCACTTCCAATGGTCGCCTCAAGTGCTCCAGCGCCCGCCCCATAGACTCCGACCGACTCCCAGTCTCGGGCATCAACGCAAAGGGCCTCCAAGCGCTGAGCTACTTGCGGCTCTCGAACGTCAAGGGTGAGGTCTATCGGGTGTCCAAGTCGCACTGAAACATCCTTTACCTGGTCCTCTCGGATACTTAGGAGCACGATATCAGGGTTAGCCTCCAAGACGGCGGGCCAAAACCGGAAGTGCCCGGCGCCGGATGCTTCTAGGGGCCCAAACTCATCGAGGACAACTATCTCGGCATTGGCAAGGTCCATCTCAATGGCGGGTTCGGAAAATTGGTAGCGGGGCCTCCGGTTTTCATCCCGGGTTGCGAATGGCAGTCGCGCGCCTGAGGGGATCAAAACAAGGTCGTAGGACTCGGCGCCGCCCTTTCCCATGAGTCGAGGTCCTGCCGGTTGTAGGAATCCTACGACACGCCGACCACGAGCGATGAGTCGCTCTGCAACTTGTCGAAGCGTTGTTGTCTTGCCTCCACCAACGGCACCAGTTAGGACAACGAGTAGCATCTATTGCCAGTACATAGAGCGCATGGATTTACGACCTGGCGCATCCCACATTGCACGTCCGTCCGCTGCCGCGTTGTTGGCACCCTTCTGGTGCAGGGTCGGTTTCGTTCCCTTCCGATCCTGCAGGATCATGGTGTTGCTTGGTTGGGCAATTTCGCCTTGGGTGACGGCTCGTCCTGGACTCCCACCTTGGGTTTGTTCTCGTAGTGTATCGGCAAAGATGTACGCATTCTGCTCGTAATTGGTGTTTGGTGAGGAATCTGGGTTAGCGCGCTTCCCACTGGGGCAGAAGCCGAGTTCGACATTCTTGATGAATGGCTGGATGACATGAAGCAGGGGCCCGGCATCCCAACGGTTCGTAGGGGGCGTATCGGACCAGCCATCAGGCTGCCCGGCGTCGCCGTCTCCGGCCGGTGCCCTTGAACCCGAAGTTAACCCATAGGGATACGTACCGTTAGCGGTTAGCGGGAAGACCGGTTGGTAGGGATACGTGTCGTCATTGTCACTGTTGTACATCATGATCCCCATGCCAGCTTGGCGGAGGTTTGACAAACACGTGGTCTTCTTGGCCGCTTCCCTCGCCTGCGCAAATACTGGGAAGAGCATGGCCGCCAAGATCGCAATGATTGCGATGACGACGAGTAACTCAATTAGGGTGAAGGCCTTTTGGTTTCGCATGGGAAGATCTGTTGACCTGAGTTCGCTAGAACACAGGTTCGAAGACATGATGTCCGAGCATTTCGCGCACGACCATGATCACAATCATACTGGTAGCCTTTCCTGACGTGACGTTACAGCGGTACCGAGCGCAACCTCAGCGAACTGGCGATCACAGAGACTGAACTCAGGCTCATAGCGAGGGCCGCCACCATGGGGCTAAGAAGTAACCCGGTAAAGGGATAGAGCACCCCGGCGGCGATCGGCACGCCGGCAACGTTGTAGACAAAAGCAAAGAAAAGGTTTTGTCGGATATTGGCCATCGTTGCGCGACTTAACCTTCTCGCCCGGACCAGACCCATCAAGTCTCCTCTTAGGAGCGTTATTGATGCGCTCTCCATGGCGACGTCCGTGCCCGATCCCATCGCGACCCCAACATGGGCTTGCGCGAGGGCGGGCGCATCATTGATACCGTCACCCGCCATAGCCACAATCCGCCCCGTTGCTTGCAACTGTTTGATGAGGTCAATCTTTCCCTCTGGTAGCACGTCTGCGTGAATCTCATCAATGCCGAGCTTTGTTCCAACGGCGGAAGCGGTTATTCGGTTATCGCCCGTTAACATGACCACTCGGATACCGTCGTGATGCAGGAGACGGATTGCTTCGGCAGACGTGGATCGGATTTGATCGGCTACTCCTATAACGCCGGCGATTGCATCGTCAATCGCCAGAAAAATCGCGGTCTGTCCTTCGGAACGCATCGTATTGGCAATGCTCGCCGCCGCTTCACTCGCGGCCCCAATTTCCTCCATCAAGGTCATATTGCCCAAGCTAGCTCGCCGATTCTCCACCTGACCTTGCACGCCTTTGCCTGCGATGGCGACAAACTCGGAAATGGTCGCAGGGGCAATCGATCGGTCGTGGAGCCCCTCGATAATGGCCACCGCGAGGGGGTGCTCGCTCCCAAGTTCAAGCCCTCCAGCGACTGCCAGAACCTCTGCCTCATCATGAGAACCGATAGCTTGAATGCCAGCGAGCTTAGGCCTACCCTCGGTCAAGGTGCCGGTTTTGTCAACGACTAGCGTATCTATCTTCTCGAACCCTTCGAGAGCTTCTGCGCTCTTGATCAGCACCCCTGCTTGGGCGCCGCGCCCTGTTCCCACCATGATAGACATAGGCGTTGCCAATCCCAAGGCGCAAGGGCAAGCGATAATGAGAACTGCAACAGAATTAATGACGGCATACGCCATAGCCGGCGGTGGCCCCCAAATCGCCCACGCAATGAACGTGAGGACGGCAACCGCGACGACAGCTGGCACAAAGTAGCTCGCCACAGTATCCGCAACCTTCTGGATGGGTGCGCGAGACCGCTGGGCTTCGCTCACCATCTTTACAATCTGCGCGAGCAGGGTTTCATTTCCAACCCGTTCAGCTCGCATGAGAAATGATCCAGCTTGGTTGACGGTCGCGCCGGTCACCTTGGCGCCCTCCCGCTTGGCGACCGGCATGGGTTCGCCCGAAATCATGGACTCATCAACGCTACTTTGGCCCTCGGTGACCACTCCGTCAACGGGAATGTTTTCTCCTGGACGAACACGTAGGATGTCTCCAACAACCACTTGGTCTAGTGGGATATCAGCCTCAACTCCCTCGCGCACAATGCGAGCTTGCTTAGGTGCGAGATTAAGAAGCGCTCGGATTGCGCTACTCGTGGCGCTTCGAGCCCGAAGTTCCAGTACCTGACCTAAGAGGACCAAAGTCGTGATGACGGCCGCCGCCTCGAAATAGAGATCCACGCCCCCCATGGGATTTCGAAATGTGTTCGGAAATATCTGAGGGGAGACGGTGCCGACCACGCTGTAGAGCCATGCCACACCCGTACCCATGGCGATGAGGGTGAACATGTTCGGACTCCGATGAACTAGCGATGCCCAGCCTCTTTGAAAGAATGGAAGGCCACCCCAAAGGACAACCGGCGTGGCAAGCGCAAACTGGGACCAAGCTAAGGTGCCGTGAGGGACGCGGTGAGAGAGATCAAAACCAAAGAGGTGGGGCATCACCACCAAGAGAAGTGGGATTGTTAATACTGCGCAAACCCAGAGTCGGCGGGACATGTCGTGCAACTCGGAGTTGTCGTCTTCTAACGTTACGTCAAGAGGCTCAAGCGCCATGCCGCAGATCGGGCAACTGCCTGGTCCAATCTGACGGATTTCAGGGTGCATGGGGCAGGTGTACTCGGCTCCAATTGGCGCCGGCGCCTCTTCTGATGGTTCTAGGTACTTCGGTGGGTTGGCTTTGAACCGATCAAGGCAACTTGTACCGCAGAAGTAGTAAGTCAGATCGTTATAGTCAAAGGATCCTGCCGCCTCTTCGGGCGTAACTTCCATCCCACAGACTGGGTCAATGTGTGCTATCTGGCTCATCCTCCTTGTTTTCTACGCTCTCCGCAACGCGACATTGGTAGTTGGAACAAAATGGCCCCATGAAAGAGATGGAATTGTCAAACGATGTATACGCGTCGCTGCCAGGTGCTGCTCTCGAAGGTGCGGCTATCGTCGGTTGCGGGATCGATGAAAGCCCGGTGCGGATTGTCCATGCAATCAATGACTTTGTTGCTCAGCCCACGAAGAAATCCATTTTCCGCCGCGTGGATAATTGGAATGATCGAGCGATGCCTCTAGGGGCACTTTGGGGCACGCAGTTAGTCCGCCAATTTGGCTGGCAGTGGATCATGCTAGACGACGATGGTGATCGGAGCATCGGAGTCTTTGATGCAATCCGGTCCCAAGGCCTATTTCCATTTGAGGTCGTATTCCAATGCATTGAGCACAGCGAGATTCCAACGATGGAACTCGCTTTCAACATGATCTCGGGCGGTACATTGCCCAAGTTTGAGCCGCAATCATTCACCAATATCATGGATGGCATCAGGCACATTATCCCACCGTCATAAGGCGTATTGGTCGTGCGCTATCGTAGCTAGGGCCGAACGAGCCAGATGCTGAACCCGGGTTAGGAGCAGAGCCGCCTTCCTAAGTTAAAAAAGGAACGAAACGTGTGTTCCGCCTCAGCTAGTCGCACGTGATCGCCTCGCCCGACAACACGACCTCCATCACCCGGGCGGTGACCCGGTCGCAGCGCGCCTCACCGAACGTGTAGAGCGTAGGGGCCTCTTTGCCGAGCCGGCGATCCAACTCCTCACGTAAGACTTCGCGG
This sequence comes from Fimbriimonadaceae bacterium, assembly GCA_020849075.1. GTDB lineage: Bacteria > Armatimonadota > Fimbriimonadia > Fimbriimonadales > Fimbriimonadaceae > JAFLBD01. Next base: position 4,566 of record JADLGZ010000236.1, read on the forward strand.
GCGCGGTGAAGCCGTACGCGTACGTTGCCCTCCGACATCTCCAGACATTCGGCGGCTTCGCGCGTGCTCATTCCCTCTACGTCCCGCAGCATAACGACCGCGCGCAACGAGGTCGGCAGCGCGTCGATCATCTCCGTCAGCAGCGAGCGCATTTCTGTGCGTTCTAGTTCCCTGTATGGGGAGTGCTCATTCGGGTCGTTTCCCATGAGCCGCTGATCGTCATCTATGGAGTCCATGGAGATCATTTCGTACTTACTTTTGCGACGGCGCAGCGCACCATGCACGGCGATGCGGGTGAGCCAGGTCGAGAAACTCGCCTCGCCGCGAAACTGGTGCAGGTTTGCAAAAGCATGAAGGTAAGCATCTTGTATTGCGTCCTCGACGTCGGCTTCTCGATCGAGGATTCCCAGAACCACTCGATAGAGCCGCTGGTTGTATCGGCGCAGGATCAACTCGAACTTTGCGCGGTCCCCGGCCAGTACCTTCGCGACAATCTCCTCGTCGCTTAGCTCTGCCGGCAAAGCCACGTTTGGTTCGACGGCCTCGAAGTCGTTCGTCCGCGATTGGGTCATAAAATCTAATCTTCTCCCACCCGAACGTTGGGGTTGCACGTCCGGGATACGGATCATCGCATAGTACTTACTTCCGGAACTTGTCGGGGAACTGCGCAATGATGCCTGACGATAATGCGTCCGCCATCATCATCATGTGGTCATACGCGGAGTCGTAATGTTTGATCGCGCTGGCGTAGTCGCCCTTCAGCAGGTCCACGGCATACACCGTCGTAGTGGAAATGTGCTCCTTCATCATCGGCTTGGTGGCCGATTCAGGCCATTGTTTCGGGTTTGCCGCGGAGAGGAAGACGGCAATCTCCTCTGCGTTGGCGTACCAACCATCTAGGGCCTTTTTGAGCGCGGCGTCGTCCTTTGCCTTTGCGGCTGTAAGAACCGGTACGGCGAGCATGATGTGCTCAGTAAACAGTTTCTCCACCTTATCGCCTGCCTCTTTGCCATAGAACGGAACGATTGCCGCGCCAAGGTCCTTCTGGTTTTGTAACAGACGTCCGAGCGTCGGCTTGAGGGCATCCGGGTTGTGGAAGAAGGCGTCCACAGTGGCATAGGTCCATTGCATGTGGTCGGCGAACAGGTCGCGTACGGCCATTTGAAAGGCGGCAGGGCTCGTGGTGGTCTTCGTCATCTCCTGTCCATTTCCGTGGCCATAGCCTTGGCTAGGGGCCGTTGCGGCGAGAGATAGGGCGAAAACAACTGCGATGATGGGGATGAGTATTTTGGCTTTCATGGTACGGGTTCTCACTTGACGTTTGGGTCGGGCGAGCGGCGCAAAGAGCGCCGCCCGAGTAGTGGGTTAGGTCAGGGGCGCTCCTTCGCCAGTTCTCCCAAGGCAATGGCAGTAATCGCCATTACTAGGTCGCGCACGGCGACGTCATATCGGCCCGCCATCAGCAAATTGGCCGCGATGAGGGCCAACCAAGCTGCGACGATGTAGGCGGCGTAGCGGGTGTACCGGGAGAGCACCAGGATCCCTGCGGTGATCTCGATCGCACCGACGATCATCATGAAGGTGGAGGGCGCAAAGGGCAGAGCGCCCTTCACGGCCGGGCTCAGGTAGGTCGACCAGTCAGTGAGCAGGTTGGTGAATTTGTCCAACCCGGCGACGATCGGCACGAGTCCGAATGTGTACTTGAGCAGTGTGTAGGCTCGGTTCGAAGCGTCGGTCTGCGATCCCGCGCTGGTTAAAGAAATTGCCATATCCCTACAGAGACAGGCGGCCGCGATCCGTTACAGACTTTTTACTAAGGGACCCGGCGGGCAACGAAGATTGCTCCGGAATTGGAAGAACCCGACTTCCTGCCCTTGGAGCGGTTGCAAAGCATTGGGCAGTTCTTCTGCCATTATCTGGGTCCGATCCTACGCCCCTACCGGCTTGTGCGCTGATAGCTCCCGGCCTCGGCGCGGAAGGCGATTGCGAGCCGGTTCCAGCCGTTGATCGCCACGATGGCGAACGTGAGGTCCGCAAGCTCCTTCTCCGTGAACTGTCGCCGGGCCTGCTCGTATACGGCATCGGGGACGCGAGACTCCGCCACACGGGTGACGGCTTCGGTCCAGGCGAGAGCGGCGCGTTCGCGCTCGGTGAAGAAGGGGGTCTCCTCCCAGGCGGAAAGAGCGTAGAGGCGCTGTTCGGTTTCGCCTTCCGCCCGCGCGTCCTTGGTGTGCATGTCTAAGCAGTAGGCGCAGCCGTTGATTTGCGAAGCGCGGGTCTTGACCAACTCCAGCAACGAATGTTCTAGGTCACAGTTGTGGATGTATTGCTCCAGTCCCAACTGGGCCTGAAAGCCTTCGGGTGAAACGGTTCGATAGTTCAGTCTCATAGGGGCACGGCTAGGAAATCGAGGGGCGAAAGCACCTTCGGAATCGCCCAAAGAGATTGGACCGGTGGCCACACCGGCTACAGAGAAAAGGTTACCAGGTGAGTGTAGCCTTCTGAGGCTGCACAACAGCGTCCGGGATGCAGTTGACTTTCTCTGGCGTCGGGTATACGGAACCATGAAACGTCACCCCAGCCTGGAAGCCTTTTCGCGCGATCACAACGTTGGCCTCATTTTGGGACGTCGCCTCGTCCAAGCCGCCGATGCCGACGACGCGGCTCGAGAGAAGGCCGCGCGCGAACTGATCGAGTACTGGAACGATGAGCTGCGCGAGCACTTCGCAGTTGAGGAGCGGCTGCTGACCCACTTGATTCCCGATTGGGACATGCGGACGCGCCTATGCGGCGAGCACCTCGAGCTGGCTGAACGGGTGGCGCGGCTGGAAAAGGGGGAGACGGACCCGGAGTCACTCCGGCAATTGGGAACGGGGCTTGGCGACCACATCCGCTGGGAGGAGCGCGTGCTCTTTCCAGCGATTGAGGAGGCGCTGACCGAGGAGCAACTTCGCGCCCTGGGAGAGCTCACGGAGCGGTTGGAGCAGGAGCGCGCAAACTCGCGCTGGGCCCCACGCCGGGGCGAATTGATGCAGCGCCGCAATAGCGGTCGAGCCAACCCACAGGACCGCTAGCTGGGCTGAACTATGAATCGCGTCCGGCTCATTCGTAAGTATTGGGACTATTTGTAGGAACCAACTCAGGTTCATTTGAATCTGGTGGAGATGATGGGATTCGAACCCACGACCTCTGCAGTGCGATTGCAGCGCTCTCCCAACTGAGCTACATCCCCAATGTGTTTGAGGATACCAGCCTAGGTCACGAGGTTCTGCCAGCGCGCGATGGTTGGCATGGCAAAGGCCTCGATCTTGTCGCTGACAATGACAATTGTCTCGGTCGGCTCGGGGGCTCCTTCCGGGAAGTCTGGCTTGCTAAGCTGGTTAATCCACCACTTTATGCGGGCCGTGTTTTCTACCTCCTCGGTCTCTTCGGCCCGTTGAGCGCGGCCGTATGAACCCGTACAAATCCGAACCAAGCGCAATGGAGTTGTCGTGACCGGACGCTGAGGCATGTATTTAGCGCCATTGGTGCCCGGCGCAAGGGCTCCTTCGCCGTCAGGAACAACATCAGCCGTACCCCAAATCACGCCTTGCTCGCGAAGCATCGCTGCAGTCTCGGGCATGTGCCACGCCGCACCACGAAGCTCAACAGCTACAGGTCCCGAGTAGTCCCGGTGGGCAAGGAATGCCGTCAACTCATCAAAGAGCTTGATGCTAGCGGTGCCGGGCAATTGGACAACCAAGAGGGTTCGAGAAGCGCCCAAAATATTCGCCAGCTCAACAAACCGTGACCAGCGTGACCGGGCCTCGTCCTTTGAGAATCGGTCCAGCCCACCGGCATGGGTGATCTGCTTTGGGCACTTCATGCCGATGACGAAGTCTTCGGGTACAGCATCGCGCCACTTCTTCATGAGGTCTTCGGACGGTAGCTTGTAAAACGACCCGTCCGTTTCAATCGCGTCAAACTGGGTGGCGTAGTATTTCAGGTGATCCTTTGGCTTGATCTCTGGTGGAAAGAACTTATTGCCCGACAATCGGTAGTCAAGGCCGATCGCCCCGAAACGCCATTTCATAGGATCATTGTATCGGTTCTGGAGCTAGAGATCACTTGAGAACGAGGCGGATTTTCGTGGTTGGTCGGCAACCATCGGGCGATGGGTACGCACAAGGATCCAAGGGTTGTGGGATTGGCAAATCAACTGGGAATCATCTAGCCGGTGGCGAAGTCTCAATTACATCGGGCAAGGGTGATGGTCAGAGATTATTAAGGCAACCCCATCAGTGCTCGGTGGAGCACAATTGTGGTGATTGCTTCACCATTTCGCAGATCCTATGAATCGAAATCAGGGCGCCATGCCTCTACCTTCTTGATGGACAATCGTATTAGCGTAGCGGAACTGCGAAAACTCTTGGAGTCCGATTTGGCTGTTCACTTAGTTGATGTTCGAAGTGCCGATGAATTTGCAAGCGGACATGTACCGAGGGCAACGAATATTCCCCTTGAAGAGATTGAGGGGAGGATCGATGATTTGGGATCTAGGGTTGTCGTTTTGTGCAAGAGTGGCAATCGAGCTTCGATGGCCTGCGAGCTACTGAGGGCGCATCATCCCAACATGATTCTACTGGAGGGTGGAACTCAGGCTTGGGCCCAGGCGGGTCTTCCTCTCGCAACATCATCAGTTCGGGTCCGTTGGTCTTTGGAGCGCCAAGTGCGGCTGGCGGCAGGCCTTATTGTTCTTACGGGGACTCTCTTGTCCCTTTTCGTAAACGCGAATTGGATCTATCTTGCCGTATTCGCTGGTGTCGGGTTAACCTTTGCGGGTGCCACTGATCTTTGCCTTATGGCTAGCCTGCTTGGAAAACTCCCATGGAATCGACCGAAATCGAGTCTAAACGGCTAGCTCCCCAGAGACCCACTCGGGCATGCACATCTCCGTGATCACGCCATGAGCCAACGCGAACTCGCCAAAAACGCGCAATGCTGCCTCGTGGCGAGCATCGAAATCGTACGTCATGGTCTTGCTTAGGTAGTGCCGGGTTACTTCTTCTGTAAACCCGAATCTTTCGACAGCCTCCGGAACGACTTCATCAAGGTTTGCGACGGCCTGCTTGCGAGCGATAACAAGGTGATCGGCAATTTCGGGAGTTAAGTCTTGTCCACCAAGCCACATGGCCCAAACGAACGGAAGGCCCGTCCAGTTTGTCCAAGCGTCGCCCAAGTCCATAATATGAAGCCCGGTGCCATCGGCTCGCATGCCATTGTCACCAATGAGGAGAGCGGCATCATGCTTGCTAAGCATCTTGCTCAATTCGGGTGGCTCCGCAATTGCGACAGGCTGGATTCCGTGTAATTCCTTAAGGAGAATTTGAGCGAGCGTATTGCTGGTCATTGAGCTTTGGTCAAGTGCGAGCGAGCGGATCTTATGAAGCGGAACCTTGCTGAACAGCCGCACGCTATGCACAGGGCCGAAAGAACCAACACAGGCTCCCTTCACAACCCGAGCGCTTGGTGTTCTCAGACCGACGATACTGCTGACGAGAATAGCCGCAACCTCACGGTTCGCAAGTAGCGGCGGCAACTCGGTAGGTACCGCATAATGAACGTCCAGCGTGGTGCGAGCTACCAAGGGGTAGGCGTTCAAATATGGGACGCAACCGACGCGTGTCACATCAGTAGTTTAGAACATGAGCCGCTTGACCTTCCGAAACTGGGATCCGCAACAAGATGCTGAAGCCGCCTTCAAGATATATTCCGATATAGAAGTCGTGCGTTATCTTGGCTCCCGAATCACAGTAATGAGCTCCGTCGAGATGCAGCGCGAAAGGCTCCAGAAGATCGCCGATTCAGCAGCGTCCAATGGCGGAGTGACTGGATTTTGGGCAGTTTGTTTCGGTGGCGAGCCTATTGGCTCTGCACTCTTCAAAGAGCTACCTGATGGCGATGGAAATCCTACTGGCGATTTTGAAATCGGATGGCACCTAAGGCGGGACAAATGGGGGCAGGGCCTTGGCACCGAGATCGCCCAGGCAATGCTTGATCTCTCTCGCCGCCACGTACCGCGCGTGCTTGCCATCGCGTATCCACAAAACCTCGCATCGTTGCGAATCATGGAGAAGATCGGCATGAAACCTCTTGGCCTAACTAACCGATATTACGGCGTCGAATGCCTAGCATTCGAAGCGAATTTACTTCCGGGCGACGGCGACAACACTGCTACCCACCGGTAGCGATACCCATTGCAACAGCTTTCCCTCCAATCGCATGAGGCTGATAAGAAGGCCGTTAAGAATGCCTCCGACCTTGGGCAGGCGCACCTTGGCTTCTCGACGAAAAATCCGGTCCAGTAGCCGAACGCCCACGACAACGGGGAAGAGGAAGAACACACTGTAGCTAAGTAGCTCAACTTGAAACCCGGCTTCTTGCAGTAACAATTTCACTTCTCTACGTGTGTACCGGCGATGGTGGTGGAGCGCCACGTCGTGCGGGCCCCAGAGCCACTTGAACGCGGGCACGTTCAACACCAGTAATCCACCGGGAGTCAGAGCTCTGAATATCTCGGAGACGGCGACCCTGTCATCGGCAACATGTTCCAACGTGTCGAGGGTGACCACCCGAGATGTGCATTGCGAGGTGCATGGGAGGCATTCGGCATTGCCGAGCGCCACCTTTGTCAGACCGCGCTTCCGACAATGGCGCAAGGCTTCGAGGCTGAAATCGACGCCGATCGCCTCCGTCCCCAACGAAGTCAATAGGGCCCCCGTGCCGCAACCCACATCGAGAGTTTTGCCGCTACCCCGCTGTAAGAGCTCTAGGGCAAGCTCACGGCGCGCAACGAACCACCAGTAGTGGTCCTCATGCTCATACATTTGACTATATTCGTCGAGGTTCAAGTCGAGCTCGCTTTCCTTTTAGCCTCAGTTTGACCAAATCTAGCACCATTCGGGTTCCATCACGCAGAACCCTGACTTTCGAGCCCTCTTGGTGCATCCAGCGGATAGGAATTTCCTCGATCGTGTAGCCAAGATCACGGGCGATCATGAGGGCCTCTAGGTCAAAGCTGAAGCCGTTCAATTTGCATCGTTTGAAGACGTCCTGAGCGGCCATCTTGGAGAAAATTTTGAATCCACATTGGGTGTCGGCGATCCCTCGGATGGCAAGCATCTGGACAACACCATTGAATGTACGCCCAAGCATTTCCCTTAACCATGGTTGGCGCACTTCTAGGCTTGATTCACGCAGCGGGCGACTACCAATGGCTATATCGGTTCCTTGCATGACCCTTGGGAGAAGCTTCTCAGTTTCCTCCTGAGGGGTAGCCAGGTCAGCATCGCAAAAGAGAACATAGTCGCCAGAGGCGAGGAGCATTCCAAGTCGCACCACGGAACCTTTGCCTTGGTTGGGTTCGCTCTTGACGAGCGTGAACTTAGGGTGTGAGGCGGCGAATTCTTCGACAATGACGTTGGTCCGGTCGGTGCTGCCATCGCTGATGATGGCAACGTCATAGTCATATTCCTGGGCGTCGTAATACTCAGCCAGCCGCTCCAGCGTACGCTGGATACGGAGTTCCTCATTATAGGCGGGGACAACGACGCTCAGTCTCAAGTGCGGCAGAGTTTACTGCTTGGGGCACACGAACTTGTTTTGAAGCGGCCTTGACTCCGTTATACTTAGAGCGAGCTCCATGACGGTCAAAGAAATCTTTCAAACGCTTGAATACGGTCCGGCCCCGGAGGACGCGATGCTTGCCCAGCAGTGGATTCAGCACAACGGGGGAGAGTTTGGCCACTATATAGGTGGCCAATGGCGATCAGCCACCACCCATTTTGATAGCTTCAACCCGGCGAATGGTCAAGTGCTGGCCCGAATTGGACAAGGCAGTCAGCAAGATGTCAATGATGCGGTAATAGCAGCTCGGGCAGCATTACCAGCTTGGCAGGGCCTGACGAGCGTCGAACGGGCGAAGTACCTTTATGCTTTGGCCCGCCAGATTCAAAAGCACTCTCGCCTCTTTGCGGTTCTGGAGACCCTAGACAACGGGAAACCAATTCGCGAAACCCGCGACATAGACATTCCTTTAGTGGCGCGGCATTTCTACCATCACGCGGGCTGGGCTCAACTTCGCGACAGCGAATTTCCGGGCTACCATCCGGTGGGGGTATGCGGGCAGATCATCCCGTGGAACTTCCCGCTACTGATGCTTGCCTGGAAAATCGCCCCGGCTCTGGCAATGGGCAACACAGTGATCTTGAAACCAGCCGAGTTCACGTCCCTCACGGCTCTGCTGTTCGGCGAGATCTGTGGGCAGGTCGGACTTCCGGAGGGAGTGGTGAACATTATCACTGGCGATGGGGAGACCGGTAAGGCCATCGTAGCTCACGAAGGTATCGACAAGATCGCATTTACGGGTTCAACAGAGGTTGGCCGACATTTGCGACGGGCGACGGCGGGGACGGGGAAGAAGCTCTCCCTCGAACTTGGAGGTAAATCGCCCTTCATCATTTTTGACGATGCTGATCTTGATGCAGCGGTCGAAGGCTTGGTGGACGCGATCTGGTTCAACCAGGGGCAAGTCTGCTGCGCGGGGTCGCGACTCCTCGTGCAGGAAGGCGTGGCCGAGAAAGTGATCGCAAAGACCAAGGCTCGGATGGAAAATCTCCGCGTCGGTGATCCGTTGGACAAGGCGGTGGATGTCGGCGCTATCGTGGACAAAGTACAGCTCGATCGAATTGCCGAACTCGTTGAGCTAGGGGTAGAAGAAGGGGCGACTAAGTTCCAACCCAAGTCATTTGCTTGCCCCAAGGATGGTTGGTACTATCCGCCAACCTTACTAACGGATGTGGAGCCTGCCTCAACCGTCGTGCAGGAGGAGATTTTTGGCCCGGTGTTGGTTGCGATGACCTTCCGCACCCCCGACGAGGCAATCGCGCTCGCCAACAATACAGTGTATGGACTGGCCAGTAGCGTTTGGACGGAGAACTTGAATCTCGCTCACGACATGGCCAGCCGGATCAAGGCCGGCGTGGTCTGGGTGAATTGCACGAACCAGTTTGATGCGGCAGCCGGCTTTGGCGGCTATCGTGAGAGTGGGTTTGGGCGAGAAGGGGGACGCGAGGGGTTGTACGAATACCTGAAAGCAGAAAGGGTCGAACCAAAGCGCGGCCTCGACACTCATTCCAATCCTGCTCCATCGCCCATAGATAGGACCCACAAGCTTTACCTAGGGGGTAAGCAAGTGCGACCAGATGGCGGCTACAGCCTAACAATCCATGGTCAAGAGGTAAGCCGCGGCAACCGGAAAGACATCCGTAATGCAGTGGAAGCGGCGGACGCAGCCTTCGCTTCATGGTCGGCAATGCCGGGCCATGGCCGAGCGCAGATCCTTTACTACTTCGCGGAGAACTTGGTCAGTGAGCGTGAACGAATCGGGGTGAGCGAGACCGAACTTGATGCTGCAGTCGAACGGATCATGCACTACGCCGCTTGGGCAGACAAGTTCGATGGCGCGGTACATCAGGTTCCAATGCGTGGGCTTGTCTATACAAGAAGGGAACCTATTGGAACCTGTGGTGCGGTGTGCTCTGATGAGCCTTCACTCCTAGGATTTTTGAGCCTTGTTCTGCCCCTGATCGCGATGGGTAACACCGTGGTGGCGATTCCCAGCGAATCAAATCCACTACCCGTGTGCGAACTCATTCGGGTTATCGAAGCAAGCGACTTTCAAGGCGGAGTTATCAATATCGTGACGGGATTGCGCGACGAACTCGAGAAGACATTGGTCGAGCACGATGGTGTAATGGCCGTTTGGAATTTCGGTCCCAATGGGGGGATGACGGAGGAACTCAGCGCGGCCAACCTCAAGCAAACCTGGATCGGGCATGGAGAGGACTACTGGGGGCATCCTTCTAGCGAGTGGCTCCGCCGGGCCACGCAAGTGAAAAATGTTTGGGTCCCCTACGGCGCGTGACGAAGTCGGAGGAATGCCCTCCAATCCCAGGTGGACTGATCGTCGCAACAACGTATGGGAAGGTCGTTTCCGATTCGTTGTGCCAAGTCCTTCATGATTGATTGACTCTGCGTAATGACATCGGGATGTCCAAAAGGTCTCGTTACCGCGCATGACTCGCACATGGGACGTAGATTGATCGGTCGATTGCAAAAGGTCTTGATGTGATCAACCGTGGTTGCCGCCCCGCCGCAAGCGCCGCATTGGCCACCTTGCTTTGCTAAGAACTGCTGGAGGACCTTCGTTGGAATGAGTGAGTTTCGGTAGGGGAGTCCGCCCCCCATCAAGTGCCAAGCAATTTGGGCAAATGCGATCTGCTTGTCTGGCATCAAAGCAGCTCCTGTAAGAACGGCTGCTCGGAACTGCCGGACCAAACTACTGGACTCACGGCAATGAGCATCGCAGTAGGGTGACAGCTTCTCATCGCATGGACGACCGCAATTTGGGCAGGTGCTTGGGTCGGGCTGAATGGGCATTTGCTTAGGCAGTTTCATGGCAAGCTCAAGGGGAGTGCGCAAGAACCACCGAGCTTGTTCACCGATGTCGTCTGAGCGGTCAGAAGGTAGTGCATCGAGAAGACTCTGTATTCGGTCGGCGAAGGAGTGCGGCACCATACCTAGCTAGCCTTAGTTTATATGAAGCTCAACGGGCCAAGTCGATACCGCGGTGCAAGGACTTAGAAACCGGACCATTACTGGGTCTGGCGGCATGAAACCTGTTGTAGAATGGAACACAGTTAAGCTGTTGGGAGACTCACAGTTGTATATGCGCTCTGTTACCATCATCGCGCTCGCTAGCGCCCTCTCATCGTACGCAAGTGCCCAGTGTACGGTAGTCACGACCCCATCGTCGGCCAATTTTAGCGGCAACTTCACGGGCAATGTGCAAGCCGGCCTGTTACAGGGTGAGGCTGCGGCGGTTAGTTTTACGCTCCCCGCTGAAGCTTTTCCTATCAAGCTTTCATTGGCGGAGATGATCTTTGCTTCGGCCAGCACGACGGTGCAGACCACAACGATATGGCGAGTATTTGGTTATGAGGGTACGCCGACGGCCGGCTCTCTGGTCTTCGATGAAACAGCAGATAACATCATGCTGCCGTATATCGTCCTAGCTCCCGGCACCAATGGCGTAAATGTACAATTTTCTGTTGATCCCAACGATCCAACGCAGATCATCTTCCAAGATAATGGGTCACACACGGTGACCCTTGGGTATGGAGTTGTTCAGCATAATAACCAATCGACTTTCATGGGCCTTCCTTTTGCCCCAAGCGACAGTAATGCCTTCCCAACAACGGACGTTGGAGGGCTCAATTATCCAACACGGAACTGGCTTTATGCCGTGCCTTATCCAGGCGGGGCCCCTTCGGGCTGGAGCACGTTCGCATCGTTGCCAACCTTTGTACGCCCAACGGGCGACTGGAACATTCGGTTTACCTATGAATCGTTGAATCCCGTCAGCATCACCGATGACC
>JADLGZ010000237.1 GCA_020849075.1 Fimbriimonadaceae bacterium
ACAAAGGGGTCCAAAGTGGCATATAGTATGGTATGCAAGAATGGTTGTTGCAAGCATTCTGCGCCGCCCCGAAGGTGGTTGAGCGCATTCTCCGAGTCTTTCCCCACGACCGCCTTGATGATCGTATCGAAAGGGATCGCTTTACGGCCCGCGAGGTGATCGCTCACCTTGCTGATTACGAACAGCACAATTTAGAGGCTTTTCGGACCGTCAAACTTAAGCCGGGGAGCAAGATTGACGAGTACTGCCCCGATAAGCAATGCGAAACTCACAGTTTTGGGGAAAAGGATGTCTTTCGTGAGGGTGAGGTCTTTGAGTCGCGTCGCCTGATGACGGCGGACCTTCTCCGAACATTTACGTCGGAAGATTGGAACAAGACCGTATTAACCCAAGAGGGCAAGGAGGTCACGGCTAAGGATATCTTGACGTCCATCTTGGCTCACGATATTGAGCACTTGGACCAACTTTCAGCGTACTTGGCGACCGAAGTCGCAACATTAGCATAGGGACCTAGTCCCGCAACCCAAAACGCGCACCGTAGTCTCATTTACTGTGCGCGTTTTGTCAAACCTCATTCGGCTCATCCGAGCACTCGGTGATCCGCGGGTTCCTGCTTGGATCAAAATACTCCCCTTCCTAGCGCTTATCTACGTTCTGTCGCCCTTAGACTTCCTACCTGACCCCATTATCATCTTAGGGTGGATTGATGACATCACGATTGCCCTCGTTTTGGTCGGGAAGGCCATTCAAGGGTTGGGCCAATACCAGAGCAAGGCCCTACAGCAGCGGAAGGCGTGATGCCCCACCCCGCTGCGTTCGTATGTCTCGCCAAGAGTAGAAGTCATAAGTCTTCGCGACCTCGTCCCCAATGACAATCATTCCTTCCGGATACCCCGGGAGGGCTTGTGGAGTCATCGCCATTCCCGATGCTCGTTGACCTGCCAAGGTTGGACGCGTGGGCAGCTCCCGATTGGCGAACGGACTATCGATTTCTCCACGCCTCTTGAACAGCCGAAGGGACGTAAGGTCATCCTCATAGTCCGCGGCAACAATGTAGCCAGAGCCGGGCTTTCGGCCCGGGAATATCCCGAGAGCGGCGCAACGCATCGCCCACCCAGACTCGGCAAAGCGCCCCAGTTCCTTGGGATGTTCAGAGAGCACCGGATATTTTCGGATACCCAAACTCGGGTCGCAATACATTACGGTGCCCTGAGACTCGTCGGTGGTCATGGCTTCAACAATGCCGCGTCGCCCAAATTCCCCCATCTGATTCACTTTTCGAGCGTTCACTCGGCCCTCCTTGGCCACAAGCGAGTAGACCGACAGAATTCCGGCACCGTCAAAGTTGGATTTGCGGCTTATGATGGCGTAAGTCTGTCGATCACGCATCATGAGGCTGAGGGCCATAGCGCCATTTCCATCACCGCCTTCCGACAGCGCGGTGTTCCCCGTAATCTCCCAGAGCAGGCCCTTGCGCGTATTGATACCAAAAATGCGTAGCCGGTTTGACTCGCGCTCAATAACGGCGGCAATATCAATGCGTCGTCGGCCGAAATCGAAGGCGGCCTGGACCTGAATACCATAAGGCAAAGGTACAGCGATCTGCTGGACAGGCTTGCCGTCCAAACCAAACACGACAAGGCCTCCTCTGCGCGAGACGTCCGTGGCGATGATGAGGCTACGACTGGCATCCGTGGGATGGGCCCAGATCGCCACAGTGCCGGGGAGGTGGGCGACTTTCTCGGTCGACCTGATTGGCTTAACTGGTGTCGGTGCTACGACATCGTCGGCCTTGGTCATGAAGTTCAGATCCCAAATGCGCTTGGAGTTACGCTGGGCTGGCGTAGGCGCACACCCGATCGCGCATAGCGCGACCAGCAACAGCATCCCCCATGCGGTGTTGCGAATCATTGGCCCTAGGTGTTCGTACCGGGTTTGGGTGGACTTGTTCCCTAGCAATTAACGGGGTTAAAGCAGGAGGAAGCGCTCTTCGCCATTAGGTTGTCGAGCAAGGAGGGCAATTTCAGGACAGAGATTCTCGGTGAGCGCATCAAAGATCCGCTTTTCATCAGGGCTTACCGCCTCGGACCAAATCTTCTTTAAGTGCTTGATCGCCGTGTCAGGATCTAACTTATCTAGGTCCAGCTCTCCCAGGGATGTCTTTAGCCGATCGGCGGTGTCCTGATCCCCAGCCAAATAGCCGCGCCGACTGAGCGTGCTGAAATCCCCATCATAGTCGAGTAGGAAAATGGAGTCATCTTTCGGTGTGTCTCCGACTTCTGCGAAGAGTCCACGGAAGACAAATGGTGACGTATTGAAGTCGGCAAAGGCGCGCTTGAGGGGCTGGCTGAGTGCATTGACAACGCGTTGAATCGTCACATCATCTTCGCTGCGCTGAAATCCTTCCTGGTGGGAGAAATCAATGGCGGAAACACGAATCTGCTCCACATCACTCTGCTGCCCAATGGCTCCGAGAAGCAGGCGGTCATAAATCTCATAGATCTTATGCGCATGGCGGCGCACGGTGAAGGCTAAGATGCCAGCCTCGATACTGACAACAAGGACGGGGGTACCAGCCTTCAAGCGGGATTCAACATACTCGGCTCGATGGCCCATGCCTTCCTGCCAGTCGTATGGCGTGATCATGCCTTGTTATACGCTATTGCCCGGCTCTAGTTGACGGTAATCCAGCGATCACCAAGGTTCCGCCCCGGTTTTCCCTTAAGGAAGCTCTCAAGGGTGCCGTCCAGCGTCTTCACGATCGCGTCCTTGTTCCAGACTTTGAAGTAACCCAGCCCACCTCGAGCCAGAGTCGTAGGCATGGCAACCGTGTAGCTCTTACCATTTTCCAGCTTGCCTGCTCCGACGGAGACATCGGTAATACGCCGGTCTGCGGGAGCCGACTTAGAGTAAGTCACCTCTAGGCCCGATATCTGCAAGAAGGCGCTACTCGGAAGGGGGGCCAAAGAAACTGAACGTTCAAGTGCTTGGCGTAACTGCGTGCCCGACAACTTAACGACGGAAAGGGTGTCCGTCGGGTAGACCAGCAAGGTTGACAAATCGCTCACCGACGGCAGGGGCTTTACCATTGCGGCGGCCAGAAATGCTACATCCGTACCAGCCGCTTCGCGCATGGCGTCGGCGGCGGCTTGAGAGGGGCCGTGGCTTTCCTTTTCTGGGTCGGAGGCAAATGCTATCCCTCCCATCAGGGCAAGCGCACCAAGTAACAATAACTTCTTCACAATCTAGTCCAAACATTGGACGTGCCATGAACTGCTTCGTTCTGGTGTCCTAGGGCTTATTGTCGGTAGATTAGTCTACAACCGTAATGCCCATATTGCG
>JADLGZ010000238.1 GCA_020849075.1 Fimbriimonadaceae bacterium
CTCTGCTGAATGGGGCAAACATGCAAGAGCCCGATCCCGTGGCCATGCTCATGACCGAGCGTATTCCGAAGGAACCGATAGTCGTTGGTAGAACTTCCCCAGTTGTCCGATGAGTCGATCACCATATCCCCATTGGATGGGAACATGTTGTAGGCAAGAATGCCACTGGCGCCGTCAATGTTCTTACTGGAGATTCGAACATCTCCACGGAGACCATCCGCTCCCGCAGTCCCCCAAGCCGCCCCATCGTCCCACGGGTCAGCCCCGTCGGTTACGCGAACATAGGTGAGGCCAGAAAGTTGGGACCATCGTTGGAAGATCTGCTCAAACTTTGCAATCCACAAGGCACGGTTACCGCCGAACTTCGCATCCATTGAAGCAAACAAAGTGCTCGGAGCGGCGGGCTCCCCAACTCCATTAGGGATGTTTAGGCCATCAGGAACAAAACTCCAACGCAACACTCGCGGCGAGCCTGCCGCACCGGACCATCGCCCCGTCAATTGGTATCGGGCATTGGGATCGGGCCAAGCCCCATCTTGAGCGTCCTGCAAGGCTTGCTGAAAGGCATTCATCACTAGGGGATCGGTTCCTTCAGCAAAGCACACCGATACCGGCCCCAATTCCTTCACATGAGTACGCTTCGCTAGCTTTGCGGCAAACTGCTTCTTGAGCTGCACATCGTACTGACCGCACCCGGATCCGCAAACATTACGGTTGTGGCTGATGATGAACGCGGTTCCAAGGGCAGATACGGCGAGAGAGACCAAGAATAGGCGGCCAAACATAACAAAGAAATAGAGGGCGAAATAGGGGCCTTTTGTTCGTTGTTTAATGTTTCCCCGTATTTTTACGACATATTATCAAGGTCTATCTTCTTCTTAGGCTTCTTTTCTGCTTCAACGGCCGCAACATCTTCTGGTTGCCCTATAATTGCATCAACGCCCTCGCCGCCGACCTTCTCCCATACCCCTTTCTGGGACTTCTTGTAGGTGGTAAACCCCTTGTGCCCCGCATGGTCGGCACCGTGGTGCTTCCTTGTCCTGACCTGTATCTGGCTCACCACGCGGCGGCAATCCATGCCGCACGTTGGACATACCGTCAGGGAATCCTCGTCAACACCTTGCAATACTTCGAATCGCCCCTTGCAGATCACGCAGTCCCAATCAACAGGTTCGTACTCGTAAATGGGCATGGATTAGCTCTTAAACTCCATAGAGATGACGATAGCCCAGCTTTAGACCTAATCTAGCACAAATAACATGAACTGAACGCCGCGATTATCCGACAATACTATGGCGCATGCCCTACTTGCCCTGAGACAACAGGGGCGATGAGCAAAGCGCTACAAGAAGGACGGAGCCATGCTCCGTTTTTTCTTTGCTCGGAGCAGGCACAATATCCCGTGGACGCTCTGAATGCTGAAATTATCGCCTGCGCACTCTGCCCTCGCCTTCGAGCTTGGTGCACGGCGAAAGCCCACGAGAAGCGCGCCGCCTTCGCAGATGCGACCTATTGGGGGAAACCCATCCCTAATTTCGGCGATCCTGATGCCAGCCTCTTGATTGTTGGGCTGGCCCCAGCTGCTCACGGAGCAAACCGAACCGGAAGAATGTTCACGGGGGACCGAAGCGGTGATTGGCTGTTCCGTGGACTCCATGCCGTTGGCCTCGCGAATCAAGCCGGGGCGTCCTCAGTGCGAGATGGGCTCCAACTTAGTAAGGTCCTCATCACCGCAACGGTCCACTGCGCTCCACCGGATAATAAGCCCACCCTGGAGGAAATTACGAACTGCCGCCCCTATCTTCAGCAGCTCTTGCGTAAGGAGTGGCGCGGTATCTTATGTCTGGGTGGAATTGCTTGGCGAGAAGTCCATAGGAACCTGGGCATTCGTCCTTTACCGCCATTCAGCCATGGTGCCACAACCAATGGGCGTATCATCGGTTGCTACCACCCTAGCCAGCAGAACACGTTCACTGGACGATTGACCCGTGAGATGCTGGAGGAACAGCTTAGCCGCCTGGCGAGCTTGGCTGATTGAAGAGATAGGCCCGCTTCACTTCGAAGTTCTGCAAGACACCTCGACGAGAAATCGTCAACCTCACGGTTGAGTCCAAATCTCCTTCCATCTTATCGGCAAATCCGCGATACCCAATGTTCAGAGCGTCTTGTCCATCCAAACCAAGGATCATGTCTCCGGATTTGATTCCCGCTTTCTCGGCGGGGCCTCCAGGCGTCACGCTCACAACAATATAGCGCTGGTATTCAGGGTAGTACCATGCGTTCAACCCGACCCCTGCCTTGGGAGCTTCTGCGGTCTTACCGGTGAAGTTATCCAACCACACCCGACGCCGCTTTAGGTCAATAATCATGTTGAAGTTCTTTAGGAACCCAAATCCGACGGTACCGTCGTGGTCGCTCGAGCTACTGGGACGGTCAATGATGTTCCAAACACTTTGCGGGGTTGGGACGCTGAAAATCTTGAGATTCTTGAGTTCAAGGTTCCAAGCCTCCACCGCGCCGCTGGCCACGAATGATGTGCCCATGAAGTCTGGTTTTCTGCCCGGCGTCCAGAGGCCGATCCGCTCTAGAACGTCCTTATGAGTCGTCGCATAGAACGAATTACCCGTGTCAAGGGCAAGGGTCATTTTCTTGCCTTCCGTGGTTTCGGTCGAAAGTTCAATCGAATTGACCCCTTTCGGCAACATCTTCACCAAGAAGGTTCGCTTGTTGTCGGGAACCCGCTTTGTGAAATCGAAGCTCTGTGGATGAAAGATAAAGCAACTTCGTTGGAGATTGATCTCCAGGACAAAGTCCTGCATCACTTCCATCCCCATAATGCCGTTCGCGTGCGTGTTGTAGCTAAGCGACTGACTACCACCCGGTTGCTGCACCGCCGCCATGTCATCCGGCGTCCGGATCTTCTGCTTGCCTATGGAGAGGGTCTTGATAGGAACGGTGGAGGCAGCGAATGAGCCCACAAAGTCGCGCAGCGTCATTGAACCAGTCGCCTTCCCGATATTGATATTGTCGTTCAACACAAAGGAGCCGGAGAAGCCGGTGTCAAACATGCATGAAACCTTTCTTCCATTGACCGTCGCCTCGGCGACGATTGCATTGTCGCCAATGATGAATGGAACCTCAATCCCGTCGGATTGAGATAGAAGGGATACCGCTAGAACCGCAGGAACAAACATGGCTGTAGGATGGAACGCGCTGGGGTAACCCCGAGTTTCGCGTGCCCCCCATCATACCAAACCCTGATCTTAGGGTAAAAATCGCGGCACGTTGTCAGTGCAAACATCAAATTGGTGCTGATAACCGTCCGAGGTCATACGAATGAAAAACCTACTAGGAGTCTGGCTATCGCTCGCGGCCAGCGCCGCTTTGCTTACCGGTTGCAATTCCGCCAGTGAATCCACGGGTAAGAGCCCCGAAACTAAACCCACTGCAAACGCTAAGAGACCCGCTCCACCCAAGGATGGCCCGGCAATCGAAGGGGAGACCATCAAGCTTGGTCTAGTCGCCTCGCTCAACGGCGAACTGAAGCCTTGGGGGGATGACAGCAAGCTTGGGGCTGAGTTGGCCGTTGACGAAATCAACAAAGCCGGCGGCATCAACGGAAAGAAGATCGAGCTTTTGGTGGAAGATAGTAACTCAAAGCCTGAGCAAGGAAAGACGGCCGCCGACCGGCTCATTAGCAAGGGGGTGGTCGGGGTAGTTGGCGAAGTTGCCAGCGGGATCACCGCTCAGATCGCAGACTCTGCTTACCAAGCGGGAGTCCCGGTGGTTGCAGTTGGCGCAACTCGTACCGACCTGACCGATATTGGCTCCAACGTCTTCCGCGTTTGCTATACCGATGACTTCCAAGGGCCCGTCATGGCAAAGTTCGGCTACGAGGAACTTGGGCTTCGACGGGTGGCTGTGTTAACCGACCAAAAGCAGCCCTACTCCCAAGGACTGAGCGAAAGCTTTATCAAGACATTCCAGAAACTCGGCGGCACGATCGTCAAGGAAGAGTTCTACAACTCCGGCGACCAGCAGTTTAATGGCCAGTTAACAAACATTAAGGGCTTGAATCCGGACGGCATGTTCTTGAGCGGATACTTTACGGAAGTTGGTCTGATCGCTCGCCAGGCCCGTGACGTTGGCCTAAAAGTGAAGCTCTTGGGTGGTGATGGCTGGGACAGCCAAGAACTCATTAGCGGCGGCGGTGAAGGCATTGTGGGCGGCTACTTCTGCAACCACTACAACGACAACGAAGATCGCAAGGAAGTTAAGGACTTTTTGGCTCTGTGGAAAGCAAAGTACAGCGGCAAACTTCCAGGTACCACCATGGGCGCGTTAGCCTATGACGCAGTCAACCTGATGGCCGACGCCGTTAAGCGAGCTCCGACACCCAATGCAAAGGGGATTATTGAGGCATTGGACGGTACGGAGAACTTCCACGGGGTCAGCGGCACCATCTCCCTGAAGGGGCATCAAGGCAACCCACCGAATCGAGCCTTGTTCGTTGAAGTCACTGCCTCTGGAATCAAGTTCCGCAAAGCCTACGAGCACTTCGAGTGATTGATCCTACGTGTATGACGGCAGGGCTGGACGCCTCAGCCCTGCCCCAGCAGCTCTTAAACGGCCTCATGTTTGGGGCCATTTATGCGCTTGTTGCGCTGGGCTACACGATGGTCTACGGCGTGCTCAAGCTCATTAACTTTGCTCACGGTGAAGTGTTCATGGTGGGCACTTACACGGCGCTATTTGTCTCCTGGCAAATGGGCTATTTTCAAGGTGCGCCCGGAATGACGCGCGCCACAAGCCCGGCGGTCCTGTTGCTGATGCTCGTGGCCTCGATGATTGTATGCGGACTGCTCGGGGTCGCGATTGAACGATTTGCTTATCGCCCGATGCGAAAGCAAGCGAGAATCGCGTCCCTGATCACCGCAATCGGCGTGTCCATGCTTTTGCAGTACGGTGGCGCGCTCGTCCTTCCCGTCTCACCACCCCGATCCATTCTCGAGCAAGTGAACCCCTATGACGGCAACCTCTCGATACCCCTGAAACCTCGAAATGCTTCCCTTGCCGCCTCCGTGGATAAGGCGCAAGCCGAGGAGAAATTGGCAGCGCTAGCGCTGGAGCAGCGGATCAAACAAGAGGGAGTAAGTAGCGAATTTGATCTCAGTGAGGAGGGGAAGAAGATCCGGGCCGCGAGCCAAGCCGCCGCTCAAGTATCTCGCGATGCCGAAAGTCGCTATAACGAGAGCGGAATGTCCCTGAATGTTCCCTATGGTCAGGGAATCATGTTCTTAGCCACCCTAGGCTTGATGGGCTTACTGACCTACCTCGTTATGTTTACGAAGACTGGCCGCCAAATGAGGGCGGTCGCCCACGACTTTGACTCAGCCTCACTGATGGGGATCAACGTTGATCGGATTGTTACCTTCACCTTTCTTATTGGGTCTTCCCTTGCCGGGGCCGGCGCGATGATGTGCGCCACCTTCTTGGGCACCCAACTGACCAGTTTTGTTGGCGTAACTTGGGGCGTTAAGGCCTTCGTAGCCGCGGTTCTTGGCGGGATTGGGAATATTCCCGGCGCGGTGCTAGGTGGCCTGCTCATCGGGGTTGCCGAGACCCTTGTCGTCTGGGCGGGTGGCTCTCAGTACAAGGATGCCATCGCCTTTGTGATCTTGATCTTTGTATTGCTGGTCAAGCCTGGCGGGCTTCTGGGCTCAGCCAAGGTGGAAAAGGTATGAAGTTCTGGGCTGTTAGATTTGGATCAATCGGGCTGGCGGTCTTGGTGTCCTTTGGCATCGGCATGATTGCGCAAGGCTCTAGCGGTACCGTATCGCGACTCCTTGCACTTGCCGGACTCTACGTCACTCTGGCCGTGAGCCTTAACCTCATTAATGGCATTACGGGGCAGTTCTCTATCGGCCACGCCGCTTTTTATCAAGTCGGTTCCTACACGGCCGCCTTTTTGGCTTCAATCCTTTTGTCTAGGGGTGTCATCAGTAACCTTGGCACGCCCATTCCATGGGTTCTCGTGGCGGTCGCTACTTCCCTTGTTACGGCTGGAATCGCAGGGCTCTTCATTGGATTGCCGTCTCTACGCCTCCGCGGGGACTACCTCGCGATCGTCACGCTCGGCTTCGGCGAGATCCTGCGTATCGTCATCCAAAACACGCCCCAGTTAGGCGGCTCATATGGGATCAATTCACCAAAAGCCTTCGTGGTTCCTTATGTCTGGATGCTGACATTCCTCTGCGTTGGCGTTTGCCGCAATCTCCTCCAAACCGCTCACGGGCTATCCTTCCTGTCAGTGCGAGAAGATGAGGTTGCCAGTAGCGCAATGGGCGTTAACGTCACTAGAGTTAAGGTAGCGGCCTTCGTTATTGGGTCGGCTTTTGCCGGGGCAGCTGGAGCTCTACTCACCTTCAATGAAGGCTTCATCAATGTCAATTCGTTCACGATGGATGTTTCGTTCATCATCCTTACAATGGTCGTACTCGGTGGAACAGGATCGGTGACAGGGTCCATCGTTGCCGCCCTCACTCTTTTTATCCTTCCCGAAGTACTTCGTGATGCTCCAGCAATGCCACTCAACGCCGTCCTTGGGACCCTGGCCGGCATTGCGTTGCTCGTTGGCACCATTCGCCTTGCGATGGATCACAAAGGGCTTGGCCGCTCAATATGGATGCCCAAGACCTATATTGGGATTGGGATTGCGGTGGCGGGGGGTATCGTCGTTTCTGTTCTCGCCAACTGTCTACCGGCCCTCGCCAATCGAACCATTCCGAGCGCTGAGCTGAGAATGGTGATATTCTCGGCGGTCTTGGTAATCATGATGTTACTCCGACCTCAAGGAATCTTTGGAGTTCGAGAGCTAGGTCTGAAGTCGTTCTTCCGGAGGGCCAATGCCTGACCCGATTCTCTCCCTTCAGAATGCGACGATCCAATTCGGCGGATTGGTGGCGGTGGATAACGTTACATTTGATATCAACCCCGGCGAGCTATTCGGCCTCATTGGGCCAAACGGCGCGGGCAAGACTACCTGCTTCAATCTCGTTACTGGCGTTTACAAGCCGACAAGCGGCAATATCCTATTCAAGGGCAAGGTTATTAACGGGATTCCGCCCCATAAAGTCGCGAAACTTGGGATCGCTCGCACGTTCCAGAATATCCGCCTCTTCGGCGCGTTGAGCGTGCTGGATAACGTGGTTATTGGGGGATTTTTGCGGAACCAAACCAACATCTTCGCATCCATGGCCTACCTCCCAGGCGCCATCCGTGAAACGGAGCGCCTTCGGGATCAAGCCATGGCGCTCCTTGAGGTGATGGACCTTGCCGACGAAGCCAATGGGCGTGCGTCAGATCTTCCCTATGGCAAGCAACGCCGCCTTGAGATCGCACGTGCCATGGCCACCCAACCCGACCTTCTCTTGCTCGATGAACCCGCCGCTGGTATGAATCCCCAAGAGAGTGAAGACCTGATGAACACGGTTCGCAAGCTGAGGGATGACTTTGGCAAGACCGTTCTCCTAATTGAACACGACATGAAGTTCGTGATGAACTTGTGCGAACGCATCGTTGTCCTTGACCATGGTGAAGAAATCGCCCGAGGGGTGCCGGTCGAGATTCGCAGCCACCCCGAAGTGATCAAGGCCTACCTGGGCGAGGCCTGCTAACCTTGTCGGAACGCAGAGTTGCATTCTGTATCTGGGTGGAGGATTTGTAATCCCAAAAAACGTACAATAGTCACATGGAGCGCACGGATCTACTCGACACATCCTTAGAAGTGCATCGACAACGGTTGCGCATTTTGCGAGAACATGGTGCCCAATGGCGCCTCGACAAAGCGCTGGAACTCTGCGTCCTTTCAAATGAACTCTTTAGCGAGCAAACGAGGGCGTGGAACCTACGTCAAAGGAAGAAGCATGGCTCCAACCCCAAGTCGAATCCATGAGTTTCTTCGGCTACTGAGTGATCTCGGAGTTCGTTACCATGTAGGCGGCTCATTCGCCAGCAGCGCCTGGGGAGAACCTCGTCAAACAAACGATCTTGACATCGCTGTCGTCATGAGCCGCGCCGATATTGAAAGGCTCTATGAGATCGTGAAGGAAGACTATATGTGCTCCTTCGATGAGATGATATGGGCACTGTCCGCTACAACCGACTTCCCCTGCTTCCAGCTCATGCACACGGATGCCACGTTCAAGGTAGATGTATTCGTCCTGCCCGCGAGCGAGTACACCGAAGCGACTCTTTCCCGGGCAAGACCATTCAGAATAGCCTCGGATTTCGAGGCACCCTTTGCATGTCCTGAGGACACGGTCATCACCAAACTTCGCTGGTTCGAGCTCGGAAATCGAGTCAGCGACAAGCAATGGAACGATATCGTGGGCGTCTTAGAGATGCAATCTGGCGACTTAGACGAAGATTATCTAAACCGTTGGACCCAGCACTTTGGTTTGAAGGAACTGCTAGATAAAGCCCGGTCACAGGTGACGCCACCTTGATTCCTTTGCTCCTCTTCACTATTCAGACTCCCACCTTTAAAATCCTATGGCCGCCATCAATCCAGTGGGAAACCATGATGCGTCTCCACGGGCAAAGGTTGAAGACTGCTTTGGCTGGTCGAAAAGCCAGAAAAGCGAACAAACCCAGCTTTCCCATTTTCCGCCCGGAGTAGCATCGGCATTCATGCCGATGACCCCTAACTCAAGACGGCGGTGCTATGTTCTCGAATTTGTTTGAGTTTAGATCGGCGATCATCCTGGGTTCGCCATCGGGAAACCTGCGCCAACGCCAAAGGCAGCCATTGTCACCAAAGATTGGCCTATCATCATTGTCGACGTCAATCCAGTGGGCTTGAAATCGCTTAGGTCTCCATTCTCGAACTAACTGATTCCGATCGCTGACAAGCCCCCAAACTTCGTGATCGTGAGACTCGCGCCGGAATAGCCTCCCCTTCTCAAACTCTTTTTGCCAAACTCCTTCCCGACTGGTTCTGAACTGCGGAATCGTACTCGCAAATTCGCAAGCGAGCGCTTCGCCAATGAGACTTGGGTCTGCAAGGAACTTCTCCAGCCGACCAAACATCTCCTTGCTGCGCTCCCTCCAGTCAGGGTTTACGACTTCCGTTTCCAAAATAACCTGCTGCTTCCAGCCACGCTGCTGCAGAAGTAACTCGTAGACGTCATCTTCTGACATGGGAAGATTAAGCTTCGAAACCTGGATGCCTTTAGGGGACTGCCGCTCTTCCCAACAATGAGGAAAGTTATTGACCGCGAGATGCTTGTTACTCTTCCAAACGCCTCCTCCGTTCCAAGCTCCACCGGTCAACCACAAGCCGACGGCCGTAAAGTACGGCGGATGACTCACGACCGTCCATCCGCAATGAATCCAACTACCCTCCCAGTTTGCTGTACCAGCAAATCTCTTCCGGTGCGACTGCGAATAGTTTGAGCAGCACCCTACGAAGTGCTTCCCATCTGGGCTGACGTCGCATCGCTTCTCGTAAACTCGGCCCTTCAACCATTGACCAGGCGTCACTTGATCTGTAGATAGATCCCAGACGAGCATCTGCGTATACTTTGACGGCCCCCGGCGCAAGACAATGACTTGGTTCGCTTCGCGCGCCACGATCCCAAAGATCCGGGCAGAGCTCACGCAAACTGATCCAAGAACCGAAGGTCGTTCTCTAGGAAGTGCCGTAGGTCATCAATCCCCGTAGCCATCATCGGAATTCGCTCCACGCCGAGCCCGAACGCCCAGCCCGTGTACCGCTCCGTA
>JADLGZ010000239.1 GCA_020849075.1 Fimbriimonadaceae bacterium
AAGGATCGCCAAAAAGAATAGCTCGCGGCCATTTCCGCAAGAACCAATGGCATGTCCGTCATCAACTGCCGACTGCATGCGACAACGAGCAGAGAACTGGCCAGCATGAGCGCGGCAAGATTCGCCGTTAATTCATCATAACCGCGCCGCACGATACGCCAAGTGAGCCAATACAACCCAATAGCGCATAGGACCGAAGGCAACCTGGGTCCAATATCCTCGCCAAATAAGGCAATGCTGGGTGCTGCAAGCCAATAGACCAGGATCGGCTTCTCGAACCAAGGGGCGCCATTAAAATGCGGCGTGATCCAGTCCCCTCGACGAAGCATCTCGCGGGAAACTGCCCCATAGAATCCTTCGTCAAGATCAAATAGACCGGTTAGCCAATACCCACACAATGGGAGGGCGCAAAGGAGCCAGACAAGCCAGCGCACTAATCTATCCCACGCGTAGTACAGTGATCGTCAACTAGGCTCCTGGCCTCACTCAGTCCAAGTCCCGTGCTTTCACGAACCACCCGGATTGCGCCAAATCGATCATCGCTTGGGTGCACGGTAAAGTAGTGGTCCAGTAGTGCACCAATCTCGGGCTGCCGACTTGGATTACTCTTGCGAACCTTCTTCCTTCGCCACTTCTCAAAGGCAATTTCCTGCCGCTCCGGATTTCCGAAAAGGGTTTGTAGGACCTCCCCACCAAGGCACAAGCCCCAGATACCCACGACCCATAGGGACCACATATGAGGAAAGGTGAACTTGAAGCCCGCAGTGAAGTAGTTGATACCCAGAAGCATAATACTGGTACCAAGGTAGCTCCAAATGCGCTCCAGCAACTTCCCATTCCGATGGCGAAGGAACTCTGCCCGGTCTAATTCTAATTGACGACCATCCCGTACCCGCCGCTCAGCCTCCAGGACCGCATGTTCAGAAATCCCAAGCTCTGCCGCCGCTGCTATGAGTTGTTGGCGAGATTGATGGCTTTGCGACACGCCATCAATGCGTGCCGCCTCGCTAAGGATTGACTCCGCCTCTTGGTCAGAAAAAAACCGCTCTTCGTTCACCGCTTTGAAGTTTAACGCAGTCGCAGCGCTTTCATTTACCCAGCAACGCCAATCACCTCTAAGGACCCATCGGAGGTCATCCGGAACACCATCACCCGATTCCCTACACGAATCCAAAAGTAACTCTTGCCCCGGCCCTCAATGACGCCGTGACATTTGCCACGACCCTCTAACTCCGCCATAGCAACTGCCTCTTGAAACTCCTTGTTGTCCAAAGCAGGGCGAAGGCGATCTATCGCTTCTCTCAGTTTGCCTTCGGCATACCAGTAGAAGAGCGTCGCGCAGAGATTGATCACCCCGGAGGCGATTCCTGTACCGGTGATGCGCCCATTGCCCGCACCCTTGGCGGCATCCTTGAGGGCGTCCGCTGCCGCTCCACCGGCGGCGCCGCCCACATCAACCGCTTTGGCTCCCAAATCGCTGAGGACCTTCTTTAGCTTTTCGTCATCAAGCCAACCTTTCTTGGCCCCATCTTCTAGCCACTTCTTAAACGCACCCTCATAATCGCAGGGTCGCTTGGCTTTTGCCCTCGCAGCCGCGCGAACCTGCTCCGCTTCTGCTGCGCGGCGCTCCCGCTCCAATCGAGCGGCTTCTGCCTGAACCCGGGCCGCTTCGTCGGCGAGGGCCTTGGCTTCGGCCTCCGCATCCTGAGCTTCCTGCTCCTTGGCCCCAGCTTGAGCGTCATGACCCTTGGCCTCCTCTTCAATGGCTTTCTCTAAGTCTGCTTTCTCCTTGATCAGTTCGCGGTAAGCCCGCTCCCAAGCATCGACCTCTTCGAGCGTCTTCGGGCAATCGCTGGGCAAGTTGCCCATCTCCTTCTCAAGCTTCCTTGCTAGGTCGGGATACTTACGCAATATTCGCCGCAAGCGACTCACAGCCGAGTCAATCCCCTTGCACTTGTTCTCCAACTCGGCTTCTTTCATCGCCTTCTCTTGCCCGGCCTTGGCGGCAGCTTCAGCATCAGCCATTGCCTTAGCCTTCGACTTCAGCTTCTCTTCGCAATCGGCAATGGCTTCCTTGGCCTTCTCTAGGTCCTTCTTTGCTTGTTTAAGTCGCTTCTCTTTAGCCTTCTTGTCCTTGTACAACTGGTTGTAGCGAGGGACGTCTGACCCACCAAAGCCCAGTTTGTGGCCGCCTTCCCCCTTGCCGACAAAGCCCCAGCGTACGATTCCGGCGGCCTTATCGAACCTCGCGCTCCCTGTCCACCCGTCCGCGTGGAACATCTCCTGCACCTCCTGGGCCAGTTTCTCCAAATCGGCCTCCAATTGGCCAATCTCGTCTTCGAGAGCCTTCACTTGCGCGTGCTTCTTGGCACAGTCTTCCTTTTCAGCGGCTTCCTCGGCTTTGATTGTGGCCACCTTGGCTTCCAACTCCGAGGGCGTGGCGTTACCCGATGAGTTACCAAGCGCACGGATCTCTTCCGCCAGCCGCTTCATATCGGGCAAACTATCGTCAAGGAAATCCTCGAGGATCTTGTCTACTTCGGCAAGGGCTACTGCTCGACCCCGGAGCTCTTCCGCCTTTGATCGTTCATCCTGGGCGGCATCGCGAGCTTCGCGGGCAGCTTTGAGCCGCGCCCACCTCTCGTCATATAGGCTATCTAGTCGCCCCATAGACGCCTGAATCATTGGTGAGAACCGGACCTTGACCTGATCGAGATGGGCAGCCAAGTCCTGGCCAAAGCCGGGGAGCTCCGGCGCGGCCAGTGGATCATTCACAGCAACGACTGCCTGTACCTGATCGGTTTGACCATCGCCACCGGCACCCGTTGCTTGAACAGCGTAGAAGCCCGTTGGTAATGTATTACTAGGAAGGCTTGATGACCAAATCCCGGATTTGAACTCACCGGGCAAGATGATTGGGGTACCTCCTTCCAATCGCTTCACTGAGAACTGGACCACTTCAAGGGGGATGGATGCCCTCACGGCAAGGGAAAGGGCGTCTCTGGTCTTGATGTCAACGGGAGGCTTCACCCAATCTAAGTAAAAAGGAGGGACATCGTCGTTGGGGACCTGATAGGGAACTCGAAGCTCTACTTCGTAATCGCCCGGAGCGACACCACGAAGCTTGATATCCTTGAACCAACCTCCATCGGAAGCAACTTCCTGAGGGGGAATCGTCAGAGTCTGGAGTGTCCCGCCATCCGGCTTGACAACCTCGGGATGTGTCGTTGTCACCTGTACACGCAGTGGATCGGTTAGACCTCGAAGTCCCACCACCATCAAACGAGCTGTTGCTACTTCCCCAATTTTAATGTGGGGGCGGTCAATCATCACGTTGGCATCCAAGATTTGAGCTTGCCAGCTAAAGTGGCTCGGGCCTTCGGTTAATGAAAAGTCCTTACGGCCTAGAGAGCCCATAGGAAGGAGAACGGTGCATTCACTACGGCTCTCGGAAAGGATCGTTAGGGTTTGACTGCCCAACTTGAATTGAGTGTTCGCCGCATTACCGTCAAATGCACCCTTCGTCGTGTAGTAAGGCACAACCCCACCGGGCGGTAACTCAAACCGTGTGGCGGGCATCAAGTCCATTGGTTTTCGGATGACGTCTACCTTTTCAATCGCGCCGCGGCAGATGATTTCCATACCGTAATCGGCAGTAAATTCAGGCACGGTCAGCCGAATCGGTCCGGTCCCGAACTCCCCTGGTACACCAACAATCTTGATCATGTCGCCAAGCGGAACGCTCGCAAACATCGTGATCTCCTCGCCCGAGATTACGGTCGTTGGCACATGCACGGTGGCCCCACCAACCTCTATGGGGCGACAGATTGCAAGGCTTGTGCCCAGAAAAAGTGCGAGGAAAGTAAATGCCTTCATGAGTGCGTTATAACAGAATCTCAATCAGAAGTCAAAATCGTTGATCATAAATTTGCGTATACAACTAATATGAATGTTCTCAATGTTACTGAAGCGGCAGAGGCGCGGCGGGCGATCCGAAAGTACACGAATCAGGCGATTACCGACGCTGAACTCGATGAGATATTGCGTGTTGCCGGTCTCGCTCCGTCACCTTGGAATGTCCAGCCATGGCGAGTCGTGATCGTTCGTGAGCAAGTGGACAAGGAAAAACTGATGGAAGCGAGCTTTGGCCAACCTCAAGTCGGGGCAGCAAGCGTGGACATCGTGCTCTATAGCGATATGGAAGACGCAGTGAAGACGGCCCAGGAATACATCCATCCGAACTATGGCGATGCAATCGAGGCTGAGGCCAAGAAGCAACAGGATACTTTTCAGTCATGGGAGCCTGAAACGCGGGAGCAGTGGGGACACAGCATCAGCTACATTTTCCTTGGCTACCTGCTCCTCGCCCTCAAGTCTCACGGATGGGACAGCTCGCCCATGCTGGGCTTCGAGCCGGAAAAGGTGAAGGAGCTTCTTGGTATCCCAGAGTCGGCGACGATCCCGGCGATCATTGCCGTAGGCAAGGGCGCAGAAGAAGGCTTTCCACATCATCGGCACCCGGTTGATCGAATTCGACGATATTTCGGGTGATGTATCCCGATTCAAACAACAAAAAAGCACTGAGTCTTACGATTCAGTGCTTTCATGAAAGCTCGTGATAGTTGATTATTAAGATCGACCAAGATATGTCGCTTTCTGACGTGCAGAATGCGAGTGCTTATCTTTAAAGGAGGTGATCCACCCACACCTTCCGGTA
>JADLGZ010000240.1 GCA_020849075.1 Fimbriimonadaceae bacterium
AGAGCGAGGGTGCCGAGGGCACTTTTGGCTCCTAGAGTCACCATTGAAACGGGCATTTGGGGGATGGACTTGTTGATCACGCCGCTGGCCGCATCAACGATAAATGAGACCGCTGCCACCGGTGCGGCAATCTGGACGGCGAGGACACAAGCCCCGCCGAGCATCTGAACGAGTCCCGCCTGAATCGTACCGAGACTTTGGGTATCAAAGACAAGGTTGCTTTCGAAGCTCCGTACGAAAGCAGTGAGCATCATGTGATGGCCATTCAGCAGGAAGATCAAGACCAAGAAGAGCAAGAACTTGAATTGCCCCATGAGCGATGCCATACCGCCGATTTGTGGGTTGAACATCTGCATCATTTGGAAGCCCAACTGAATGTCCAGTAGCGAGCCCGCGATTTGCGCAGCAACCAAAAGGAGCTGCGAACATAAACCAATGAGTAGTCCGATCCCGGCTTCTCGGCCGATTGCAGCGATCAATGAGAACAGGTCTTCAGGGATGGGGCCAAGATGACTTTGGACAATGGGTAGAACGCACAGCGAAAACATGAAGCAAAACGCAACTCGCACGCGTGCGGGCACGCTCCCGCCAAACAACGGGGAAGACATGAACATCGCCGATGATCGAACGAACACCAGCAATAGAGCGAACATCCATCCGGCGTCAACGGTCACAAGTTCACCTTCGATGCTTGGGTGAAGCACAGCTTCATGAAGCCGACGAGGGTCGAGAGCATCCAGCCGCCTGAGAGGGCAACCGTAAAGCCGGCAAGGATCAGCTTGGGTACATAGGTGAGCGTCATCTCCTGAACTTGCGTCACCGCCTGGAAGATACTAATCGCGAGGCCTACGAAGAGAGCAACCGCTAGGACGGGCAATGAGACCATGAGGGCCACAATGAGTCCCTGACGTGTCAACTCCAAAACAATGCCTTCGCTCATGCTAACGGTAACCGGACAGAACCGCCGATACAACGACAGACCAGCCATCGGCGAGAACAAAGACGAGGATCTTCGCGGGCAACGAAACGACGACTGGCGGCATCATCATCATGCCCATGCTCATGAGAACACTGGCGACGATAAGGTCAATGATGAGGAAGGGGATGAACATGTAGAACCCAACCACAAAGGCCGTCTTAAGTTCACTAATGATGAATGCCGGTATGAGCGAAACGAGACTGACCTGATCACGGGTCTTGGGTTGTTCTCCTTTGTATTCGAGGAACAACTGGAGGTCCTTCTTGTAGGTGTTCTTAAGCATGAACGCCTTGACCGGCTTTTCCGCACGATTAACGGCTTGCTCAAAGGTAATTGTCTTTGCCATTAGGGGCATGACGGCGTCCTTGTTTACCGCCTCGTAGGTCGGTGACATCACGAAGAAGGTCAGAAACAGGCTTAGCCCGATGACCACTTGATTGGGTGGAATATTCTGGGTCCCCATCGCGGTCCGGAGCAGGCTCAGGATGATCACGATGCGCGAAAATGCTGTTGTCAGAATGAGGAGTGCAGGCGCGATACTAAGCACCGTCAGGAGGGCCATCAATTGAAGACTCGTACTGACTTCGTTGCCGCCTTTAGCGCCGCCTGGATTGATCCCAATATTGACGCTGGGGACCTGCACCTGTTGAGCGTGCGCAATCCCGACAATGAGGAGAGTAAGAGCTAAAACTAGAATGGTCCGAAGCGTTGCCGGCACTCTCCAAATTGGGATCATCGTCCAAGCATCTCCTCAAGTCGCTTGCCGACCTTCGGCTCTTCCACTACGGCGTGGTCCAACATCTCGAAGAATGCCTCTGGCTCAGGCTCTGGTGACGTCAGGTCACAAAGGAGCGACAAACCGCCGGTTGAACTTGCTCCGACAAGCAAGGTGCGCCCTCGAACCTGAACAACGTAGGCGCCTCCAGTGCCAATCGTGGCGCTCTCCTCGACTTTGATCGAGCTCCCAAGCCCGGGGCTAAGCCGGTTAGTGAACTTGAGCAGGACCTTGGGCAGGACAAATTTGATCAGGACGAATAGGACTGCGACCACTAGGCCGAGTTGAAGCAAGGGTGGTGAACCCGGAGCAGACGCGTGCGTCGGCGACGATATAACATCGTCCTTCATGCCTTGGAGGGCGCCCTGTGCCCATACGCAGGACGTCGAACCGGCGAGTAGTAGGAGAGAGAAGAATCGCATTTAAGCGGCTTCCGAGAGGCGTTGCATGCGCTCGTTGGGGCTTAATATCTCGGTAATCCGAACCCCAAAGCTGTCTTCAATCACGACCACCTCACCCTTTGCGACGAGCCGGCCATTGACGAGGACATCAACTGGTTCACCGGCAGCCTTGTCAATCTCCACGATCGAACCAGCACCGAGATCAATCACGTCTCGAACCGGCATCTTCATTCGACCTAGCTCTACACTAATTTCTAATGGGATATCGAGAAGGATTTCAAGGCTGTCCGATTCGCTACGTATTGATGGTGATGAAAATGAGTCGGCTTCCATGAACGGGTGCTCGACTTCCGCCTCAATTTCAATACCGGTGATGGTACTGGCGGTGAGGCAATCCATTAGCAAGACGATCGTAGCGGATAGCTCTTCCCCGGAAATGGCAATGTTTGTGCGGAATAGCTGCGCCTCGTTAAAGTTGGAAGTCGGGCTAAATAGCTGAAAGTTGATCGTGCTTTCCGTAACTTGTTGTCCAACAGCCGAGCTGAGCCCGCTAACGATGGCTTCCAACGCGGGCCGGCATTCGGTGATGATTGTGTCGTCTACCGTCGCGACCGGAATCCCACTTATGGCTTGAGCGATGCTGATGAAGTGATCCTGAGAGATCAGGAGGACTTGGGCATTCTCGGGTGAACTTTGGAACGCGAACTGGATGACCAGCCAAGGTTGGTTCATCTCCGATTCCAGTTCGGTGACGGGCGTCAACGACGAGAGAGGGTTACTGAATGTGATCGTCTGTCCCGCTGCCTCGGAGACGGCGGTCGAAATGGATTGGCATATTGTGCCCTCCAATTCATTCAGTTTAGCCAGGACTTGTTGAGTGTTAGACATAGGTTTAGTCGTTTTGAATGGGGTCAGAGACAGTAAAAATCATTCGCTTACCGACGGTTGCCGGCTTACCAAGGAACTTAGGCGTCTTACTGACCCAAAGCTCCAATTCGTCCTGCGCATCGCGGTTAAGGGGGACAAGGTCCCCTGCTCGCAAATTCATGAAATCCCGAACGTTCATGCGTGTTTGTCCGAGCATCACGCTGCAGTCAATGGTGGTGTGCAGAATCTGTTGTGACAATTGCCGACGGCTGGTCGCATTGTGCTTCTTGTTGTTGGCCGTAAACCACTTTTGGGCGCTAAGCTTTGCTGTAATCGGTTTTAGGACCAAGTACGGCACGCAGATGGACATTGCCCCACGCACATCACCAACACGGCACTCGAAGAGGATCGTGACGACCACATCGTTGGGCGGAGCAATCTGAACGAATTGGCTTGTCGTCTCCATCTGTTCGATGCCCGGGTTGATGATGACGACGCCCTCCCATGCGGTCTTGATTCCCGCTAAGAAACGCTCGACAATCTGCTTTACTAACGGGCGCTCGATGTCAGTCAGCAAGTTGCGAGATACGGGCCGTCCAGGGCCGCCCAAGATGCGGTCAATCATGCAAAACAAAAGACCAAACTCAATCTCTAAAACGGCTTGACCGGTTAGCGGAGGCAAGCTCATCACAGCAAAGGCCGAGTTTTCAATTCCACGGAGATAGTCTTCATAGGGAACTTGCTCGATGCTGACAAGGTCAATTTGCACGGGACTTCGAAGGTCGGCAGATAAGCCCGTTGCAGAGTGGCGCGAGAAGGTTTCGTGGACCATTTGCAAGGACCGGAGTTGATCCTTGCTGAGCTTGTCTGGACGCCTGAAGTCGTACATCTCGTAGGCCACCGCTGTCTTTGGCTGGGGGCCGCGGGAACGGTTTGGCAACTTGGGGGCTTCCGCTACCTGCGGGGTAGGCGCACCTTCGCCATTCTCCTGCAGTGACTGCAGGAGGGCTTCAATTTCGGCTTGGGAAAGAATCTCCGACACGGTACTTTTTCGGGCCCATTCGGGGCTATCAGTATCGTTATCGGACAATTGCCCTAAATCTAAAGGGCTAAGTTCATTGAACTGTGTGCTTTACTTCGACCCGTCCGCTTGAAACCTTGATCAACGCCCACCCGGACTGAGTTTTGATGGCCTTTGCTCCGCTTAGTTTGCCCTTACCCACCGGCACCCAAATCTGCTGGCCTGCTAGGAACGTTGGAATGGTGAGCTGAGTTGATTTCAATTCACTGGAGGCCTCGACGACAGCGTCCGCATACTCTTTGGGGTCTTGCCCGGTGAGCATAAGGGATCGGCGGAAGGCGCTTTCTGGCAAGATATTCTCGGCGTACAGAGCAAGACCAATCAAGGCATCCATGCCGGAGGCATCCTTGCGAGATAATCCAACGCTCGGATGAGAAGTCGCTGCCCTTTTGACCTTTGGTGAAATGTTGTTGCGTACGTAGAGTTGCAAGTCAGCGGAGGTCGTTCCGAGCGTATCCACAGGCTTCAGGCGATTATCGCGGAGCTCTCGTGCAATCCAAACCATATATAGGTGTTCGCCGAGGAAGCCGTTTGCCCAACTTTCGGGAGCTGAATATCCTCCGATTGCTGGCAAGGTAGCGTGACCATATTCGTGAGCGACTTCCCGCATCATTTCCAGGGGCTTAGTGAAGGACTTCAAATCGTAAATATATATCTGGTTGGTACGTTCAGGGTGACCAAACTCGTTCTTGATTTCAGGGTCCTCACCGAAGCGCTGCTCACCTCCAGGCTTGCCATGGTCACACAGATAAACATCAACGATGCGGCGAAAGTAAGAAGGACTGTGATCCAGCTTAAGCTTGCGCACGTTGAATCCGTAGAGCTGTAGAAGGGCTCTTGTCACCAATGGCCCGAGATCCACTTTCTCATCTCGAGTCTGCATGTAGGTGCGAAAGCGCAGGGAATAGATGTCCGGTTGTCCCGGGGTGCGTGCTAACCCAGGAACAACCCAGTCAAACTTCCACTTGTTGAGGGGAGAGACCTTTCGGGGCGATCGAGGCTCCTGAGGGATATGGATGATGAATTCCTGTTGATTACTGCCGGGTGCAGAAAAGGTCCATGGAACCAACGGCTTTTGCTGTTGGGTTAAGAGCGTCGCCGCCAACAGGTGAACCAGCATTGCTTAGTGACCCTCAGCTTCCAAGAAACGTTCGGCATCTATGGCCGCCATGCACCCGGTACCCGCCGCGCTCACCGCTTGGCGGTAAACACTGTCGGCGACATCGCCGGCAATAAAGACCCCCGGAACTTTGGTGTGAGTGAACGTACCCGCCTTGGGTGTAAGGTAACCGACCGCATCCATATCCAATTGGCCGGTGAATAGCTCGGAATTGGGCTTATGGCCGATCGCGATAAAAACCCCGTCAATGGGCATGTCGCTGACTTCATTTGTCTGTGTGTTGCGCAATCGCACACCGGTGACCCTCTTGTGAGGCTCACTGACCCCAAAAATCTCATCAATCGTCGTGTTGACCTTGAGTTCAACCTTTGGATTGTTCATCACGCGGTCAAGCATGATCTTGCTAGCACGAAACTGATCCCGTCGGTGGAGCAAGGTGACCTTGCTGGCATGTCGCGTGAGGTAATTGGCTTCTTCCATTGCCGTGTCCCCTCCCCCCACGACGATGACTTCCTTGCCCCGAAAGAAGAAGCCATCGCAGGTCGCACAGGCGCTCACTCCAAATCCACCATAGGTAACTTCGCTTTCCAGGCCTAGCCACTTTGCGCTTGCTCCAGTGCAAACAATGACCGTGGAAGCGCGATATTCTTGCTCGCCAACCCAAACTCCGAATGGGCGGCTACTGAAGTCCACCTTGGTTACGTGTTCTTCGACCACCCTAGCGCCGAAGCGTTCTGCTTGCTCTCGGAACAGCTTCATCATCTCTGGGCCGAGAACTCCATCCGGAAACCCAGGGTAGTTCTCTACGTCGGTCGTGATCATAAGTTGTCCACCCGGCTCGGAACCGGTAAAGACGATAGGGTTCAAGTCGGCTCGGGCTGCGTAGAGCGCGGCCGTGTAGCCTGCCGGGCCCGAGCCGATGATGATAACGTTTTCAACTGACATGGAGTGTCCCCAAAGGGTACCCCCTGCTCACCAGTTAGTCGTTGACGGAACCGAACTCGGCGATCACGATATCAATATCAGCCGCGTCAATTTCACCGGATCCATCGCAATCCGCCGTTATGGAGTAGTTCGGCC
>JADLGZ010000241.1 GCA_020849075.1 Fimbriimonadaceae bacterium
ATATGGTGATCGACTCATCGGACAACTGGGGAAGTTCTACCAACGACTATCGGTTCCTTCGGAATACGCTCGGTCATGAGCATGGCCACGGGATCGGGCTCTTGCATGTTTGCCCCATTCAGCAGAGCAAGTTGATGGAGCCCTACCTTGCTACGGGTTTTGACGGGCCCCAACAGGATGATGTGCGGGCTGCTCAGCGGCAATATGGCGATTCGCTCGAACCGAACGATAACATTGCCAGCGCTTCCACGGCGGGTGCGATTGCCCCGGCTTCAAATGTCACAATCGGCACGTCTGGGGCGCCCGCAAATGCCAGCACGGTTTCGATAGACCGGGATGGGGCACAGGACTTCTACAAGATCACGACCACTGGACCAGTAAGGCTGGTGACCACTGTGACCCCGATTGGGACGAACTACACGTCTGGCCCTCAAACGAGCCAATGCGATACCGGGACCGCCTTCAATGCACTTGCGGCGGCGAACCTTGCGCTGGAAGTTCAATCCGGGGGGGGAACCGTTCTTGGGTCTGCATCGGGTAACGCAGTCGGCCTAGCGGAGACGGCAACGGTGGACTTGCCAACACCAGGGTCATATTATGTTCGGATTTACGAAACCGATAGCCCAACTCAGACCCAGCTCTACAAGTTGAACCTCGTCGGGCAGACCTTGCCTGCGATTATCTCCGGCCGAATCACGTTCTTGGATTGGGTCAATCCCAATCGAAGCCTTCCGCTCACGGTGACGGTTCGGAACTCAACGACTCAAGCGATTGTGGCCAGCTTCAATACGGCGACCGACACGGATGGCGACTATTCAGTGAACACTACAGCTCTTACCTTTGGCCAGAACTACACACTGCAAGTTGACAGTTCGGTTTGGCTGCGAAAGTCGGTGGAGGTCTTGGCAACTCCAGCCATCACTCATGACTTCAGTATTGTCAATGGTGATGCTGATGGTAGCGGGGAAGTGGATGCAGCTGATATTGATCGTGTTATCGCACACTTTGGTGCTACCGGAGTTCCGCCAACTGATGGAGATCTGGATGGATCAGGCGAAGTGGACGCGGCTGACATTGACATTGCAATCAGTAACTTTGGTGGCACTGATAACTGAGTTTTTACCAGGGTTGAACGCTTTCGTTGGGATTTGGCACGATTGCTGATACACTAATTAGTTGAATACGCTCATGGTCAAAAGAACTTTTATTGCCCTTTCCGTTGCTGGGATTGCTACCGCTGGAGCGATCCTGACTACTAATGCTGTCACAAAGGATTCGAATTGCGGCGCGATCAATACCGCCGCGTACAATTCCTTTAAGCAGAAACTAAAGGGAGTCCATCACAAGGATCCGGTCGCGGTCTGCTTTGCTCCGGGCACGGATCAGTCCGTCGTGAATGCCTTCCAAGCGGCCATGCAAGCAACTCAGGGCTGGCCGGCTCCAAATCAGTTCAACCTCGCTGGCCGATGGCCTGGAAGTCAAGGCGATCCCGCGACAATACGTTGGAGCTTTGTTCCTGATGGTCTCAATATCCCAAGCGGCGCCGGTGAACCGGCAGCAGCGAGCAACTTATTTGCTGGGATGGATGCGAAGTTTGGTGGTAACCGCGCGGCTTGGATTGCCAAGTTCGATGAAATGTTCGCCCGCTGGTCGCTACTTACTGGCCTAAAGTATACGCGTGTAACAAATGGGACCGATCCATGGGACGACAATGGCGACTGGGGCCAGCCAGGCTCGGCTACGCGAGGCGATGTTAGGATTGCGATGCATCCGATTGACGGGCCAAGCGGGATCCTTGCCTACAACAGCTTCCCGACCAATGGCGACATGGTAATTGATGGCACGGAGTCATGGGGCGATTCAGCTAACAACTATCGATTCCTTTTCAACGTGATTGCCCACGAGCATGGTCATGGTATCGGCTTTGCCCACGTATGCCCGGTTCAAGGTACCAAGCTAATGGAGCCATTCTATGACGATGGCTACTATGGACCGCAGCAGGATGACATTCGCGGTGGTCAACGAAACTATGGTGATGCTAACGAGCCAGACAATGATATGGCAACGGCAGCCAACGTTGGAGCAGTCAACCCATCTTCGGACATCACGCTTGGCAATGTTGCGAATGTAAGCAATGCAACTAGCCTATCCATTGACGCTGATGGCGAAATGGACATGTTCAAGATCACGATTGCATCGGCGACACGTTTGACGGCAACCGTAACCCCTGTTGGCACCACCTACCTATCGGGGCCGCAAACGGGTAACTGTTCGACCGGTTCTTCAGTAAATGCGTTGAACCAAGCGGATCTCGCGATTGCGGTCTTGAACGGCGCAGGGACGACGGTTGCTACGGCATCCGCCAACCCGTCCGCTCAAGCTGAATCGGTCGCCATTGATCTTCTGGCCGCTGGCACCTACTATGTCAAGGTTTACGAAACCAATGCTCCGGCGAGCATCCAGCTGTATCGGTTGCGTCTCCAAGGTGGTTCGGCATCCGGGGTATTGACTGGCACGGTCACGTTCTTGGACTGGGTGAGTCCGAACGCCAGTTTGCCGATCACGATTCAAGTGCGCAATTCGACGACTCATGCGCTACTGGCAACGATTCCGACCACGACGAACAGCCTCGGACAATACTATGTAAACGTTCCCGGGATGTTGGCAAACACATCCTACGATGTGTCGGTGGACGGTCTGATGTGGCTTCGCCGCAGCCAAACCGTGGTGACCCCGCCTAGCACCAGCATCAGCGGTCTCAACTTCACCCTACCCAACGGTGATACAGATGGAACGGGCGAAGTGGATGCCGCCGACATTGATGCGGTGATTGCCGCCTTTGGACAGACCTCGTCCTCGCCTGGATTCCAATTCCCTAGGGACGTTGATGGTTCCGGAGAAGTAGATGCGGCCGATATTGATATCGTGATTGCGAACTTCGGACAAGTAGACGAGTAAATCAAGCGTCAGAAAGGTCATCAGGCGCCCTCCCGACTGGTTCGGGAGGGCGTCTTACTGAGTACACTCAGGCCATGAGCTTTGGCACCTTTGACTACCCGATTCCTGCCAACGAACCCGTCTTGTCCTATGGACCAGGTTCTAGTGAACGGATTAAGCTCCAAAAGGCGGTGGCCGAACTCAGGGGACAGGAGAAGGATATCCCGATGTTCATCGGGGGGCAAGAGGTCCGATCCGGCAAGACGAAGGCAATCCACCCGCCTCACGACATTGCTCACTCCTTAGGAGTCTTCCATGCGGGAGATGCCACCCATGTTCAGGCGGCGATTGAAGCTGGCTTGACCGCAAAAGCGCAGTGGGCTTCATTGTCCTGGGAAAGCCGGGCGGGGATTTTCTTGAGGGCAGCCGACCTGCTCGCCACCAAGTATCGCTTCCAGATGAATGCGGCGACCATGTTGGGACAAAGTAAGAATGCCTACCAAGCCGAAATTGATAGTGCTTGTGAACTGATTGACTTTCTTCGGTTTAATGTTCATTTTTTGAGCGAGATATACAGGCAGCAACCCATCAGTGGCGCTGGTATGCACAACCGGATGGAGTATCGCCCGCTTGAGGGTTTTGTCCTCGCCGTAACGCCCTTTAACTTCACGGCCATCGGAGGAAACCTACCGACCAGCGCGGCGATGTGTGGGAACGTCGTGGTTTGGAAGCCCGCCAACACTCAGGTCTATAGCGCTTCTCTCTTTATGAGGATCCTAATAGAGGCTGGGTTACCGCCTGGAATCATTAATTTGGTTTACGTAGATGGGCCAACCATTGGCGAAATTTGTTTCAGCCACCCAGACTTCGCGGGCGTTCACTTCACGGGGTCTACTGGGGTCTTCAACCAAATGTGGAAAACGATCGGGGAAAATATCTCCACGTACAAGAGCTATCCACGAATCGTTGGTGAGACAGGAGGCAAGGACTTTGTAATCGCCCATTCCAGTGCTGATCCAGATGTGGTTGCAACTGCGCTACTTCGAGGCGCCTTTGAGTACCAAGGTCAAAAGTGTAGCGCGGCGAGCCGAGCCTACCTTCCGTCAAACATTGCCGATCAAGTTAAGGAAAAGCTCGTCGCCGGGGTTAAGTCATTCAAGGTGGGGCCACCAGAGGAGTTCACCAACTTCATCAATGCCGTGATTGACGAGAAGTCATTTGACTCCATCGTGAACTATATTGAGGAGGCAAAACGGACGGCTACTATCCTCGTTGGGGGAACTTATAATAAGTCTAAGGGCTTCTTCATCGATCCAACAGTGATCGAAACTCGTGATGCCAACTACCGGACAATGTGCGAAGAGATTTTCGGACCGGTGCTGACCATCTACACGTATCCTCAAGACCGCTTCGAGGAGACCCTAGCCTTAGTGGATTCGACCTCCGGGTACGCGTTAACGGGAGCGGTGATTGCTCAAGATCGAAGCGCAATCGAAGTGGCAACTAATCAGTTAATGAATTCCGCCGGTAACTTCTATATTAATGATAAGCCAACGGGGGCGGTCGTTGGCCAACAACCCTTTGGCGGTGCGCGAAATAGCGGTACAAATGACAAGGCTGGCTCCATGCTGAACCTTTACCGCTGGCTCAGCGCTCGTACCATTAAGGAGACTTTCAATCCTCCAACGGATTACCAGTATCCATTCCATCAGTGAGCCTATCGCACCTGCCCCAAATCAAGGTCCGAGAATCGCGCCGCACCAAGTGGCGAGCCGCGGTACTGGTGGGGATTCACCTCATTGTTGCAGTTCGCGTAGCATTCTATAACAAGACCGGTTCAACGGTATCGCCGGTTGAGCCGAGCGAAGCCATGCAGACTCTCCAGACGGGCCTCGTCAATGCGGGGTTTGTGTTCTTCGCCCTTGCTATCCTGAGTACCCTAATCTTCGGTCGATTCTTTTGTGGTTGGGGCTGCCATCTCGTTGCGCTTCAAGACCTTTGTGGATATGTACTGACGAAACTGAAGATCAAGCCCAAGCCATTCCGATCTCGATTCTTGGTATTCGTGCCCATCTTCGCTTTTCTCTACATGTTTGTTTGGCCAACCTTCTTGCGAATTTGGGAGGGTCGGCCAATGCCGGCTTTTGTCGCACACCTGCGTACCGAAGACTTGTGGGCAACCTTCCCAACGCCGGGCATCGCAGCCCTGACTTTCGTCGTGTGTGGTTTTCTTGCCGTCATCTTTTTGGGAAACAAGGGGTTTTGTACTTATGCGTGTCCATACGGGGCCGCATTCTATGTTGCGGATCGCTTCGCCAAAGGCAAGATCAGGGTCACGGATGCATGCATGGGCTGTGGACATTGCACGGCGGTGTGCACATCTAATGTCAGGGTCCACGAAGAAGTTAAGCTTCATAAGATGGTCGTGGATGCAGGGTGCATGAAATGTCTGGACTGTGTTGATGTGTGCCCTACCAATGCGTTGTACTTCGGTTTTGGGAAGGGCGCGGGTAGGTTGCAGCCCCGTCGCCAGTATGATTACGCGCTCTGGGAAGACCTCTTCATGGTCGCCATCTTTGCCTTTTGTTTCTATGCCGTGCGGGGACTCTATGAGCAGATCCCATTTTTGCTTTCGCTCGGAATTTGTGGCATCGTTTCCTACTTGACGATAACTTTTGTGCGACTTTTTACCAGCGCCAATGTGCGAATGCAACGTTGCGAGCTCAAGGAGAAGTCGAAGATGACGACAGCAGGGCATGTGTTTGCCCTGTCGTGCCTTGCCTTATTCGCCTTTCTGATTCACTCCAGTATCGTGCAGTACTGGTCAAAGGAGGCCCTGAAGGACCTCAGTGTGGCCCAGTACGTGTTCGATAACAAGATCGAAGCGCAGATTCCGGAGGCGGATGCCGCCGCACGCAGGAGTTACGAAAAGTATAAGCGAGCCCTGGCTATTGGGCTCTTCAAACCGCCCGTCTGGGAAGCGAGGATGGGGATGATCCAAGAGTTCTTGGGAGATGATGCAACCGCCGAGCGGCATTTGAGGACCGCCCATGAAGGTGATCCAGATCTGGTCATTGCCATTGAGCACCTCTACAATTTGTTTGAACGGCAGAACCGATGGCCCGAAGCCGAACAGGTTGCCAAGCATTGGGTACTCCTAAAGCCAAAGGAGCCACATGCGTGGCGAGCGTATGGACTTGCCCTCTATAGCATCAATAAACTGGCCGAATCTGAGCCATGGTTGAAGGCAGCCTATCAGGATCACCCTGATGACCCGGCCATTGCTGCGGCATACGCGATGGTGAATGCAGACAAGCGGGACTACGCGACCGCAGAACGGATTTTGCGCATCGCGCTTGCATCGCGACCCGATGATGTACGGATGGAATACAACTTAGCGGTCGTCTTGGCTATGCAAGGTAAGCATAGAGAGGTGATAGCTACCGTGGATCACCTGCTATCTCATCAACCGGACTTTCTTCAGGCCTATCAATTAAAGGCCGAAGCCGCAGTGGCCGTGAAGGACTGGAAAGCCGCTCTTGCGGCAGCCAATACCCTCCGCCAGAGCGGGGCTGTACAGCCGTCGCTGGGTGCCTTGTGGGCAACGTGCGTCATCGCTCTTCATCTAGAGAATGCAACACTCAAGAATCTTAATTCCACAATGCCAGACGGCTTCTTCCGGGCTGCCCTTTTGCATCAGATGGGTCG
>JADLGZ010000242.1 GCA_020849075.1 Fimbriimonadaceae bacterium
CTTCGTAATGGGAGTTTGTAGGAGCATCAGGAGCACAACAATTCCCGTACAAGCATAAACGGCCAACTTCGCGCTGGCAGGTAGGACGGGGCGCGTGGTGACTTCCCCAACTGGTTCGTCCACCCAATTTGCACGGATAATCTTCAGGTAGTAGCCAATCGAGACAATTGAGGTGATCGCAAGCACAACAGCCAACGGAAGTTGTTCAGCAATAATGGCATCTTGGAACACCCACATCTTGCCCCAGAACCCGGCAAGCGGCGGGACACCAATGAGCGAAAATCCACAGATCGCCAAGCATATCGCCGACATCGGCTCTCTGTGATATAGTCCGTTTAGATCCGCCAAGCTAGTACCTTCACGCCCGTTCTTGGCAGCGAGAGTCAGGACGGCGAACACGCCTAGAGTCGTCGAGGCATACGCAACAAGGAAAAACAGGGTCGTCGCGATTGAAACCTGGTCAGGGGCCTTTACATGGGCGATGATCGCCACCAGAAGGTATCCCGCATTGGCTACCGATGAATAGCCCATGAGACGTTTAACGTCCGACTGAGCCAAGGCACCAACATTTCCTACGATCATCGTCAGCATCGCAACGATGGTCAGGATTGGTATCGTAAAGTCCTTGAGAGGCAAGGCGTGGTCTAGGACCCGCATGAGCGTAACAACAGCGGCAATCTTGCTCACGGTCGCCATGAAGGCGGTCACGTTGATCGGGGCGCCTTGGTACACGTCAGGCGCCCACTGGTGGAACGGGGCGAGGGCTGCTTTGAACATCAGACCAATAAGGAGTAGCGCAAAGCCAAACAGCAGCGGGCCCCTTACCATCGGGTCAGTTACGGTAGTCGCACCTGGGATCGCTTCAAGACTCAGCGACCCGGTTGCGCCAAAAAGGTACGCAACGCCCAATAAGAACCAGGCGGAAGCAAACGAACCTAGCAAGAAATACTTAATCGCAGACTCTTCGGAGCGGTGTTCCTGCTTAGCCATGCCCGCCATGACATAGAGAGCGATTGACAAGACCTCCAAGCCGATGAATACCATGAGGAGGCTCTTTGTACTAACCATCATCAGAGCCCCCGCTGTAGACCAGAGGGCCAGCGGGTAGAACTCGGAAAATGGAATTCGGCGAGCGCGAAGATATTGCTCACTGAATAGAATCACAACAAAGGTACAAGCAACGATCAGGAGCTGGGATATTAGCCCGAGCCGATCCCGATACAACATGTCGCCAAATGTTGAAGCTTCGGGCAAGGTAAGTTGGGACCCAAGCGAAAAACCCGTCGCCAGCAAGGACAGCAGGCTTACCCAGATGACTAAGGAATTGTCGGCCTTTGGGCGGAACATGGCCAAGAGCAAGGCCACGACGCCACCTAGGGATATCAGAAGAATGGGCGAAGTGATAAGCCAATCTATTGCGGGAGGCGTGTAAAGTGGATTCACGCTGCCACCTCATTCCCGCCATTGCTTGTAGGCAAGAGGGTAATGTCGCCAAGGCCGTCAAAAGATGCATAGGGGCCGGGCCGATTGGCACTCATCATTGTTGGTGTGAATCCGGTCTCTTGGATCCGCCACCCAAGGGCGTGGGCAGGCAGATCGGAAACAGTGTCCAGATAAACCTCCGAATTACCTTCTACAAAGATCAAATTGAACTGTAGGTCCATGGCGAGGGCCAGCAATTCGCGATCACGCTCCAAGAACAGTCCACCATATTGCATGGGCGTGGTTTGTTCGGGGAAGGCACCATTAAGCACATAGGCAATCCCTTGGGCACCGTTCGATATGGCAATTTTTATCTGCTGCGCAACTTCGTTAACCAACTGGTCAAGAACCAAGCTGCCAGCGGAAGGGTCAGCTTCGCAGACCTTCGGAAGATCCATTCCCCTCGAGATAGCTCGAGTTAAGGGAGATTCAATCGGTGCTAACCAAAGTGGCTTTCCCCCGCCCCCACAATCCGTAATGCAAGCATCAGCCTTCGGGTCCCAATGGCCCCAAGAGATTGATTTCATTAGTGGTGTACCTCCTCCTTGGGTGCGACGCCTAGAGATAAACTTTGTACCAACTTCCCTTCTAGACTTACTTCGTGAGCGGAATCAGCCCAACTCGGACGCTGCCCAGCGGGACTTGTTGCCATGAGACGCGCTGCATTCAAAGATACATCCATCCGATCAAGAAAAATTTTGGGCTGCAACCCTCCCCAGAGGATCAGCACGATGAATGGAGCTATGAGAACAACCTCCCACGGCTTGATATCCTTGAGGCGCTGGTTCTCTGGATTATGGTTGGGGCCATAGAACATATCTTTAAACAAGATGAGAAGGTAGATGGCGGCAACAATGACACCGGTTGTTGCAATAGCCGGCAACACGATCGTAAGGCCGTTCATCCCAGCAAAGCCGGCCTGAAACGCGCCCATCAAGGCCAAGAACTCTCCCACGAACCCGTTGGTGCCCGGTAACCCAACACTACTGAGCATCACGATCAAGAATAGGGCGGCATATATGGGCATCTGAGCCTTGAGGCCGCCAAAATCCTTAAACAGTCGGGTGTGCCGCCGCTCATAGAGCAGGCCGATCATCAAGAAGAGAGCCCCGGTGCTGACGCCATGATTCAGTTGCTGAATGGCTCCGCCCTGCATCCCTATCTGAGTCAGGGAAAAGATCCCCAGAACCACGAATCCCATGTGCGCGACTGAGGAATAGGCAACCAGCTTCTTGACATCC
Source organism: Fimbriimonadaceae bacterium (assembly GCA_020849075.1). GTDB lineage: Bacteria > Armatimonadota > Fimbriimonadia > Fimbriimonadales > Fimbriimonadaceae > JAFLBD01. The sequence continues at coordinate 2,724 of JADLGZ010000242.1, forward strand.
GGCTGGACAGCCGCTACGATTCCGCCATAGAGAATTCCGATCACAGCTAGCACCATGACAGGCACGACAAATTGCCCGATCACATCTGGGAAGAGCGGCATGATGAACCGGAGGATGCCGTACGTTCCCATCTTGAGCAGGACACCAGCCAAGATGATTGAACCCGCGGTCGGAGCCTCAACGTGAGCATCGGGTAGCCACGTGTGGAACGGGAACATTGGCATCTTAACCAAGAACGCCAACATGAAGAACCAGAACAGGATCGCCTGAAGTTGTATATAGCCGACCCAAAAGTCTCCTCGAGCAATGCTGGACTGCAACTCAACGAGGTCAAAGGTCATGGAACCGTACTGCTGCTGATGAATCCATGCGAGGACAACCATGCCGACAAGCATGAGGATTGAACCGGCCGCGGTAAAGAGAAAGAACTTCAGCGCGGCATAGGCTCGCCGCTCCCCACCCCATATATGGATGAGGAAGTACATGGGCACGAGCGTTGCTTCGAAAAATACAAAGAAGAGGATGAGGTCCAAGGACAAAAACACCCCCAACATTGCGCTTTCCAAGAGTAAGAGCAGGGACATGTACGCCTTAACCTTTTGGTTAACATAGGTGCTAAACCACACACTAACCACCATCAGGAAGGTCGTGAGAAGCACTAGCCAAATGCTGATGCCATCCACACCAAGATGGTAGCTAATCC
>JADLGZ010000243.1 GCA_020849075.1 Fimbriimonadaceae bacterium
CTACCATTTGGTGAGGAAAATGCTGAAGACTTGTACCCTGGCACTATCCTCATCGGCGCACGCACTGACCCCGATGAACCTTGGATATTCGCTCGAAATGGCGCTGTCCGGAGTAGTGCTTCAGAGGAGGAGTTCGATCCGTTTACGGAGGCGTCCGAAGTCACCTTTGAGTATGATCTTCCCCTGATCCCTGAACTTCAGGCTACGGGTCGGTTCTTTGAACTCGCCGGACCATTCCCGACGGTTGTATGGGAAGTAGACATCAAGAACACGGGAAAGAAGTCGGTTGAGGTGGGAGAACTTGGATTTCCACTAGCCCTAAATACGTTTTACGATGGGTTTGGTTGGAGCGACGAGCAACTCCGAAAGCTCTGGAACTCACGGCTCTATGTCCATAAGTACATTGGTGGCGCAGCTAGTTACGTGTTCGCGCAGCGAATGACAAGTGAGCCTCCGGGCCTGCTCATTTTTCCCGGAGATAGCCGAGGCTGGGAGTTCTTCTCATCAATCCCTTCAAGTCTATCAACCCCCCATCAATGGGAAGGAATTCCGGTTGTTTACGCGTATAGCCGGGCCACCATTGAACGAGAAGGTTGGCGGGGGTGGTGGAACGAACACACATCTTTGATTTTAGAGCCAGGTGATTCGCGTAAGTTTGAGTTGAGGTTTGTTCCCGCCGATCGGGACCGGAACGACGGAGTACTTGGGATCTTGGCTACTTGTAACCGCCCAGCGATCCGGCTCCTCCCCGGAGCCGTGGCCCCCGTGGACGTGGGCATAGCCATAGAGGTGACCGGCACCGTCCCGACAAAGTGGTTCGTCAGCCATGAGGCGGAGATCCAGACCGACGCTGATGACTCGGGTGGGTTCTGCTTTGTGCGCCCTCGAGAAGCCGGAAGGCTTCGAGTCAGTTTTGAGGACAAGGACGGACGGTTGAGCCATGTCCACCTCATGTTCACGGACCCAATCGAGAATTTGATAAAGCGTCGGGCTCAGTACATCGTAGAACACCAGCGACTTTCCGACCCCGAATCACCTCTGCATCACGCGTTCTTGCTCACCAATTGCGTCACGGGAGAAAAGGTAACTCATGGAGATGAATATGCCGGATCAAGCGGGATTGAGTGCGCCCTTGCTGATGCGTTGTACTTGGCGGAAAAGAATTGCATCTTTCCGAGCCGCACCGAAATCAAAGCCCTTGATGCATTTGTGCAGGATTTTCTGCTTGATGATCTCCAGAACCCAGGTGATATGAGCGTGGGTAGCGTGCTTGGTGAGGGTTGGGCCGTCGGATCCTATGCGGGGCGTCCCCTTACTTATCCCAGCGTCTTTAATCTCTATCATGCGCTATACCGAATTGCCCGGTCCTACGGTGAAACCCAGTCAAAGCCAGATGTTTACCTACGTCGCGCTGCTGCAACAGCCAAAGCTATGTTCACCTTTGGATGGCGACACTACGTTCGGACCGTAGGCATTCTAGGATATGCACGCATCTACGATATAGTTGATGACCTCAATCGAGAAGGCCTGCATGACCTTGCGGATGATCTCGAGCCACATATCACGGCGAAAGCTACTGAGCTCGTCAAGATGCAGTATCCGTACGCGGGCGAGTCAGTCCTTGATACTGGCGGATTTGAGGAAGTTTTCTCGGCCGCCCTAGAACTCAACGATGACGAACACCTGGAACGGACGATGCGATGCGCCTTCGCCGCCCGGAGCCTCGCCCCAAGCTGGTGGTGGTACGGAAGCGACAAGCGCAGTTGGGATGGGGCTGATTCCACTCCCCTCAACTCGTTGCTTGATAGAGGAGAAGCTTGCCTAGCTCACACCACAATCCCCAATGCGCTGATGTTCTTTGAGGCGCTGGATCGTGACTATCTGGCACTGCCCGATGTTTACATGCGCTTAGCTTTTGGCGGCATGCTTGGCCCCTGGGCACTCGTCCGCAATGACGGGGCCGCCAGCATGACCTACTGCCCAGATCTGAGCAGTAAGCACTTTGGTTACAACGCCTACACCGGGGCCTCCGGCTTGGGGTACTTCCACTATCTGCGCGGGGTTGGCGCTTATGTGCTCCCAAGCGGCGACCTGGGAACCTATACTTTCGGCTGCCACTTTGAAAGTGCCGACGGGGTCTATAAAGTTCGGCCCTGGGATGGCGTCGGACGGCGGGTGGTACTACGGCAAGTTGGTGCGTCATTTGAACTCTCCTTTGGTCGACTAATTCACGTCGAACTTGATCACCGCAAACGACACTTCAGTGTTCAGATAGAGAACCCAAGCGATAAGGATGTCACTTGCCGGCTTATGGTCCGAGGTATGTGGGGTTCGCAGATGACGATCGCAGGAAAGGTCTGGGACGCCTCTGATGGCGTAATTGAGGCCGTTTTGGCCCTCCCTTCAAAGCAGACCATTACAGTGACGGGTAAGGTTACAGGATGAACGCGCCCGAATGGTGGTACGTTGTTTCAGGCATCTTCTTCGGCCTCGGTACGTTGTTACTAGCGGCCCTCATTATCCTCGTCGCCCGACTACTTCAGCGGCTGAATGGCATTTTAGAACGTGTCGGTCAGCTCATCACCAAGGTTGATGCCATTGCGGTTAAGGTTGATGGCTTGGTTGCCAAGGTAAGCACCGTCACTTCGAAGGTAGGTGATCAGGCTACCGGCGCAGCAGGAAGCTTGAACCAGTTCGCGGCCTTAGTCACCCAGCGTGCGGAATGGGTTTCAATCGCAGTTATCATTCTTGGCGCAGTTCGGGGCCTTATTGCCTCACGAAAAGCAAAGTGAGTCTCACGGTGCAACCGGAACACGGGATGCCATGTCCTGTATCTGCTGACTGACCCGTGAAGCCCGATCTGCCGGCAGCGCAGCGAGCAATTCGGATGCCTTAGAGCCGTCCATGTTCGAAACCACTCGAGCAAGGTCCGTATCGTTCCAGCCCTCCACAATCTGCACCAAGCGGCTGGTCTCCACCCCATTCCAGACCTCGGCTACGGCCGCTGCACCCTTGTCGGAATCGACCTTGAATTCCGGTTTGGGATCGCCAGCACTAACCGCTTGATCTGCTGGCTTATGGCTCTTGCTGGATGTTGGCTTGGGCTTCGCCTTGGTGACAGCCGGCTTGGGCTTCGGAGACAGCCCTGGGATGTTGATCATCCCCGTTTTTGCCGCCCCCACAACACCGCCCGCGATGATGAGAGCGCCAATAATGATGATGACTGGCTTCATTGAATCGTCCCTCTTGCAATCAGACCATACCTTTCCTGAACTCGGCGCACATATTCCTGTGTCTCACGGAAGGGCGGCACTCCATGGTACCGATCTACCGCGCCCGGGCCCGCATTGTAGGCGGCCAAGGCCTTGCTCAAGTCTCCGTACTTGCCCAGCATTTGGCCCAAATACTTGGCTCCCCCACGCAGGTTTTGTTGCGGATCGAACGGATCGGTCACTCCCAAGGCTTTCGCGGTGCCGGGCATGAGTTGGGTGAGCCCTTGGGCACCACTCTGAGAAACAGCGCGAGGGTTAAAGTTGCTCTCTACGCTCACGAGCGCCTCTAGGAGTGCGGGTTCGACCCCCTGTTCACGAGCTACATCCGCAATCATACTTCGAACATCGCCGCCGACCTCGGGCGATAACATTCCAGGTGACATGGGACGCAAACCTTCGCCAATTTGACCTTGCA
>JADLGZ010000244.1 GCA_020849075.1 Fimbriimonadaceae bacterium
CACGGGTGCCATTGACAGCGCGAGGCCCAGCGGAGGTGGTGGATTTCGACAGGCAGAGCGATGTCAGTGTTGTTTGGGCAGGGTATGGGTGTAAGATGCTGTCATGGACAATCTTCGGGAGCTTTTTTAGTTTGGGGTGTCCAAGACTTACACGGCTATCGAGTCGGGACGAAGTTTAAAGGAAGGAGATGATTGATAGGCAACTCGCTAGCCATGGCACCCAGATTCCATTCACACTGGCCACCCATAAGTGGGCTCCCGCCGATAAAGGCAAGGACGCTCTTGACGCCCCAACAAGTTGCAAACACTACAGCTTGTAACACATTGGCTCAGAGAATTGTTGAGCACATTCAGAAAATTGTAGACAATCCACACTCACAAACTGTCAATCACTGGTTGAATGACTTGTGGACGCTAACTAAGAACTTCTTCAGCAATGCAACAAAGTAGCAGATAAAGAAATGACAAATTGGGGACAATCCGAAGTGTTACAGTTTCACTTGAAAGAACTGCAGGAGGATCTGAGTCGGATTCTGAAGGAAGTGTCATCTCAGAATGTCAATAATGTGGCCCTATACATTGACTTTGCGCACATGTACCATCATCTAAACTCTGCCTGGAATTCCAGAGAGTTCACTTCACTTGATAATCCTGAGTTAATGCGTGATGCACGCTACTTAGAGCTTGCGTCCTTTCCAAAGGATCTTGACCCATGGAACCCGGACATGATTCCCGACGAAGAGGTAGACCAGTCCACGTTGGACTCAACTGCGGGTAGTAATAATGATCTATGACGGGCATGGGAACATGATTGCGACTCTGCACCGCGAGGCTTCCGATACGTACTCGATCAAGAACGAGAAGAGATACAACGCCTGGGGCGCCGTGCGCTCTTACACCAATGGAGGCGCCAACCTAAATCCGAACAAGGCATATGTCGCCAATCTGGGTCACACCCTAGATTGGGAGACCGGGCTCATCTACATGCGGGCACGGTACTACGAGCCGAGTACCGGGAGATTTGTCAGCGAAGATCCAGCGCGAGACGGGGCAAATTGGTTTATCTATTGTATGAACAATCCCATAGATCTGGTTGACTTGGATGGTGAAAGTGCGGAGATGGAGATACAAAATTTGCTATCCCGCATTTTTCAAGACCTCAGTAAAGCTAGAACCCGATCGCAGGTCACCCGATTGGGAAATGCCGCAATACGCGTCCTGCAGTCGATAAGAGATAATCAGTTGGTAATGGCCGAAGATTCTTTCGCGGCTGCACGTATTGCGGGTGCCGCGGGAAATGTTGAAGGATCTAGATTTCTCCAGGCTAAGGGTGCAAAGCACCAAGCCATTTCCGTAGCGGCAACGTTGGGGATACTTCAAGTGAGAGCCATGATGTATATCGCAGAGTGTATCTTTGATATAGGTACTTAGATGTGAATTTGTCGACACATGATTTGCAAGGGGAACTGCGAACAATCTGTGAGATTGTCGAAGAGTCGTATCAGGAGCTTGCATCTGTTTTGGCGAATAAGGAGGCAAGTGTAGCTAAAGCCAGGGATTCTTTGAATTGGTTTCAGCAGCAGGTCCTTTACGTATCGCAAAGTATTGATCCTGGTGAATATGACGGAATGCCGATCACACAAGATCAGTTTGATTTCGTAAGAATTCAGCTCAATAAAGTCTTAGGGACTCGGTCGCGTACCAAACTTTCCCTTCCAAGGCGTTCAGTAGCGGTGCCTGAGTCTATTGAGCCGTTTAGGTCTAGTGCGACTCAACTGGCACTAGGTATGTCGTCTGAGTTAACAGCTAAATGCAATCCATCGTTTTCCGAGAGAGATTTGTTAATTCTTGGGTTAGATTTACAGGAATTCGTTAGCAGCTTGTCGAAAGATATGCATAACATACTTCTAGCTATCACTTCTTCCAAGCTAGTTTCCGCCATCGAGGTTACCTGCGCAGCCACACTTTTCACTCATGACGGCAGCGAAGACTTTAGAGTGCTGTTAGCATCCATTGACAGTCGCTTGGCATTTCTATGGCTTCTGGCTCGGTCTGAAGTTTTGACTCTGCTCACGTAGCCAAGGGTGTCCACTTCGTGGCCGTGATGGACGCAAGCCACTTTCGGTAATCGGAGGTGCAACTTCTTTTGCGGCAATCGTTTTTACTGCGTTTAGCGTGACAATGTTGGCTATGAACAATTACCCTTCTGCAATGAGCGGAGCAATGCTCGCCTGTGCGGCATGGGCAGTATTCTTCATTGGTAACGAGTGGACGCACGATACCGATGGGTTCACCGACAATCAAAAGGGTGCAAATGTGCTCTTCTGGACAGTGATGTTGGGCTTGGGTGCCTACGGCGGTTTAATATCCGCAGCCGCTAAGGGTGCACAGATCGGGGTAAAGTCGATGGCTCATACGGCAATTTATTGCCGTATGGCCTACAATTTCGCCATCATTGGTGCACTTGTTGCAATTGAACGTGGAGTGACTTAGATGAACATTGTGATCGCTATTTTGGCACTGACGGGAGCCCACCTTGGGGTGGCCTGGATGAATGAGTCTACGGGTGGCATTGACAGCGCGAGGCAGTTCTGAGGTGGTGGATTTCCACAGCCAGAGCGATGTCAGTGTTGTTTTGGACAGGTTTGGGTGTAAGATGCTTGAAAAGGGCGATCTATGGGAGGTTTCTTGACAGGTGGTGTCCAAGGCTTTCACGGCTATCGAGTCGGGACGAGGTTCCGAGGAGGAGATGTTTGATGGGCGACTCGCTAGCCATGGCACCCAGATTCCATTCACACTGGCCACCCGCCGGTGGGCACCCCGGAAACGCTCAATTTCCCTTTACGTTTCGCAGTTCGCCCAGTTCGCCAAAGTCGCTTGGCCTAACATTGGCTGAAATCATGTGGAAGGAGTTTCGCATCGACGACTTTGCCCTGCTGAGCGACCTTGAAGTAAGCGTTGGGGATCCGGCGCAGATCACAATCGACCTCCACTTTCCTTCTGGCATGGCCTCGTCTTCCTTCGTCGAGTCGCCTTTCAAGTTGGCAACCATAAAGCTCGGCAGCTTGCCATTAGCACTGCGCAATGAAATTCAAACAGCGTTTGATCGAGAAGTCGCCAGACTGAAAAAAGTTCCGCCAACTGTTCCCTAATCGCCCAACTGCAACCCAACAAGCGCAGAATCCGTCCCGTTGAGTGGCATGAACATTCTGCTCATGATTCTCGCGATTGTGGTTGGCATCGCATCGCTCTGGTGCACGATCCTCGTTTTGATCGACATGTTCCAGGATGAGATTTGGAAGGGCCTCGTGGGTCTGCTTTGCGGGTTGTACTGGCTGTATTACGCAATCTTCGAGTACGACCACGAAAACAAGTGGATCATCGTCCTCACCGCGCTCGCCGGCGGAGCCATCGCGTCCCTCTTAATGAGCATGGCAACGTAAGACCTCCGTCGCCCACAGACCCACAGACTCACCGACTCACCGACTCACCGACCAGCCCAAGACCATGTAACAATAGGCAAAGCCCAATCCTCATGTCAGCATTCGATCCCAACAAGACGGCCGCGTTTGATCCCAACCGAACCATGGTCACCCCCGCGGACATGAACCGCACCCAGGCCATGCCCGCCGGCCCAGGCTTCGACCCCAACAAGACCGCCGCCATCACCGGCCTCGTCATCCCGCCCGGAGTCGTCGCCGAGGTCATTCCATCCCGCACCGCGAGCATGGCAAATGGCCCCTCGCGAGAGCAATTCCTCCTCGAAATCAAAGCCGCCAACACCGAGGCCCCCCTCCCAGGAATCGCCGCCAACGCCCCGCGCACGCCGCTCAACCTTTGTCTCGTCCTCGACCGCAGCGGCAGCATGGAAGGCGCGCCCCTCGAGTACGCCAAGCAGGCCTGCGCCTACGTCGTCGACCTCCTCGGGCCAAACGACGTCCTCAGCATCGTCACCTTCGAAGAAATGGTCGACCTCCTCATGCCCCCGCAAAGGGTCACCAGCAAAGAGGAAATCAAGGCCGGAATCAACCGCCTCACCGTCGGCAACACCACCAATCTTTACGACGGCATGGCGATGGCCCTCGCCCAAATCACCCAGACCCAAGACCCCGGACGCGCCACCCGCATGGTCGTTCTCAGCGACGGCGACCCCACCGCCGGCATCAAGGACCATCATTCCCTCGTCTCCTTCGCGGGCGATATCAAGGCGCGCGGCGTCACCATCACCTTCCTCGGATTCGGCCCCGATTACAACGAAGAAC
>JADLGZ010000245.1 GCA_020849075.1 Fimbriimonadaceae bacterium
ACAAAGAGCGCGCTAACCCCGCTGCAACGGCTGATGGAACTGGCCTGCCGCCTCAAAGCCCCCAAATGGCGCGACTTCTGCCCGCACCGCTTGATCTTCACCTGACGTTTCTATTGGGGCAACGAACCAATGAAGATGAACGTTCGTCCAGTACCAAATGTCGGACTTCTCGCAATCGAGATTGCCTTGAAATGTGTCTTTATTCAACTCCGCGTATTCGCGTGGAGGATAAGCTGGCGATAGCAGAATGCGACTTGGGGCCCGATCTGTCTTCGCTTCGGCAGCCAAGCCACTTGGGGGTAAATACGAAATTGCTGTTGGCAAGTCATTTCCCAGCAGTGCCTCGATGCCTCCGGCGTTTGCGTTCGCGGACTTAAGATTGTTTAGCCCTAATGACGCCTCCGCTGCTTCGCGCAGGAACACGGATTGACTAGGCGCTGACTGACCTGCTCCTGGCAACGGGACATCTAAGTTGGTTAGGAACATTGGCGAGGATGATAGCTGCTGCAATCCAAGAAAACTGTCAATTCGCTGGTTGGCCTTAGGTTTCGAATGTTGCGTGTGTGGGGCGAAGGTGCTGGATCGGTCGACCGCTTCGGGACGCGGACTTAGCTGTGCCTCACCTTGCGGAAGTGACCGTAACTCGGCGGCGAATTGGTTCGACGGAGCGAAAGGCGCCGTTCGAGAAACGAGGGCAGACTTGGAAAATGAAGCTTGGAATGATTCCCGAACCTCAGGAAAAGCATTCTGCCCTACGAAAACTTTGTTGCCGATGCGGGTCATCGTGCTCCTGCCAGCTTTCATTGTAACTTGGCCGGACACGGAAGCGTTAGCGGGAGAGCTGCGCGCAGGGTCGCCAGCAGACTCGCCGCCGCCACAACCACATCCCTTCCTGTTCTTTCCCATTTCGGTCTCCTATTTGGACCGCTTGGACTTAGACTTCGCCGACGTTGCCCCGGCTTCCATCGCAAGCTCGGCACCATTGCAATCCTCGACCAAGGGCTCGAAGTTCTGAATCATGCTGATCGCGCCTTGGCTTCCGATAGCCAGACCGCTCGGGAAGCTCACCCACATGTCTCGCACCGGTAACGTCTGGCCAACGTCGAACGTATGCGTGCCGTTCGTAACGCGCTTGACGAACGGCCAACTGATTAAGTGCTGGGGAACGATGCCGGTAACACCGCGCGTCGTTCCTTCTCCTCCGTCATCTCCCAACACCATAAAGTAAATGCGCTGATTGGATGGCTTTGGGCTTGCCTCGCCAGCCATACAACCGTTGATCAGCCAAGGCGTGCCGTTGAATTGGGTGACGAGGCTTTCTTCCATACGGCCGAGTGAGGGGTTGTACCACTGCCAGGGCATCTGAGGCGGCGCAAAGCCGTTGTCGCGGCAGAGTTGCTCATAAGTCCGCAGTTCGCGACTGCTGCTCACGATCACTGTCGGCCTGCCGTTGTTCGACACCACAAAGTTGTAAGCGAGGTTGAGGCAGGGGAATGTTAATGCCCCGCCGCCCATGTCAACGATACGCGCGGCGGCGATGTAGTCGCGAAGGCCGCCTGTACCCGGGGTGCCATCAAGCCAGGCAAAGTAGCCGTAGATGAGTTCGGCTAGGGCGACGAGGTACTCGTCCTCATCGGGATTGTTGGGCAAGTGGTAACGGTCGGCATCAGTGAAGCAGATCTGCTTGCGCACGACGAAATCAACGACGGGGAATGTTATGCTGGCCAACGTGTCAGCCGTTTCGGCAACGTTGCTACACCCAGTGTTGACCGGTGTGGGCGTTAACTGCGCGTTCTTGCGCGCGTACATGTTGCCGCTACCGTCCACACCAAGCCACGGCCAAACCCGGGCGATCTGGAGCTTGATTGGGCTGTTCTCAACGATAAACCGTGTGCGACGGTTTTCAGACAGCAAACTAGCATTGGTCAATGGCATGGTTTCTTTAACAATTCCCTACTGTTGACACCAAGATATTGGTTTCCAGTTCGCGTCGAACTACTTTCTAACAGGCACGCCATCTTTGTATTCGACTGATGGTAAGGAATTGCCTTGTTTGTCCCATTCATTCCAAATCCCGATTTTCTTATCTTCCTTGTACTCACCCTCGGAATCTTTGAACCCAAAGTACTGCCAATAGGTCCAAATACCGGTCTTTTTCCCTTTGCTGTATTGGCCTTTTGATCTCTTATTCCCGTTTGGATACCATGCCTCTTCTTGGCCATCCGGCTCACCAGCCTTATATTCCCTGATCGTTCTCACTGCTCCTCGGGTTTGGCTCGGCATATCATGATAATCAGTGAACTTTCCCTCAATCCTACCATTCACGTAGTTGCGTTCTGCCATCAGATTGCCGCTCGGATACCGCATGTAGTGAGGGCCGTGCAGAACGTCATCAATGTAGCACTCCTCGTATTGAATCTCCCCCGGGAAGCGGCTCTTTGAGGGGCCGTGACGTCGGTCTTTCCAATAATACGCCTCGGCTACCAGTGTACCGTCGGAAAGAAATGCAAGACGGGGGCCATGCTTGAGCTCGGTTCCATCTGGTAGGATCAAATAGGTTGTCCGGCGAATGATCTTGCCACCATCCTCCCTAGACTCTCTTGTTTCAAGTCGTCCTTGGTCCGCAACGTTATTGGCTTCTTGCGCTGTCGCGCCCGCAACGATACTCAACAGAAAGAATGCTGAAAGAACAATGGTTCGCATAGTAGTCTCCTTACTTATTTGCAAGACTCGACTCCTCGCAACTGGTCATCATAGTTCGCTTCCTTCACGACCACCATGTCATCAGGGCTAGGTGGCGCGTCGCCCGAAGCAGGCTTGGATTTATCACACGCATACTCAACCGCCTTACCGGAATGGCTTCCATCGGCCTTTGTCGACAATGATTGATATAGGCAAACCGCTCGCTCGACCTTATTGCAATCAACGGTGCGCACTTTTATCCAGAGTTGTCGGTCTTCAGTCACTTGCGGTGGTGGCGCTTTCCATCCAAGTGTTGGAACGTCGTGCAGCTTGATTTGTCCAGAGTCTCCCGGCCGACACACTTTGGGAAATGCCCTTTTCCAATCATCGAATACCGGGGATTTGTTTATCTTGTCAAACTGGTCATTCCAAGCATTATCACTAACACCCAACGGTTCCTGCCAGGCCGGAAAGTTATCGCTATATTCATGCCATTCTAGGATGGGAGCCGGACCGGATCCGGTCACCCATTCATAATCTATGATCACATCAAAGACATGGCCGTAATTGAATTCACCTATCCTACAGGGGCGAATAGACGATATCGCCATATCCGTGATAACCAAACAGCAATTGTCCGGCAATGGGTTCTGGGTGACGGGAGGGAGCCAATCGGGCCGGTAATGTCCAACAGGATTCCCTTCCGGCGTCAATAGCCCCCCATTAACAAGCTCCTGAGCTTCCTTTGATTCTGCGGCTGTGACGCAACGAACTCGCCAACCCAATTCGAACCAACCCTCAAGTAGGACCTTGATTACGATCTGGTGTTCATATTCGGTCCTGAAGAGGGTAGACTTATCGGTAGTTTTCTCTACTTCACACCAGCGCTTGATTTCCTTGTAAGCGCCCTGATAGCACCAGTGCGTCCAAACCTTGACACATGGCGGTTCGCATACAATGTCCGCGTCCGCGACAAGGGGTGGCTTTGGGATGTCTTTCCCATTTTCATCTTTCCGTGTGCCTCGCGCCTTTATCACTTCATCGGTAACACATTTGCAAAGCCCAAAGTAAGCACGGGCCTCCGCTGCCTGCTGATCTGAAACTTCCTTGCCCGCCATTATGTCGTCCACGATTTTTGAGAGGGTGGGCAAAGAGACAATCACGTCGGGGAGGGATTGATCGCTAATTGTTTGAGCGTCACTGTCACATTTGTATGTGTTCGCATCTTTATCCGAAGAGACCGTAGTGCGGAGAATGATTACCTCGCAATGAATATCGAAATGCTGGGTCACGAGTAGTTCGTTGCCACATTTCAGCAGCTCACGCTTTTGTTCGCCGGCAACTGGATGGGTGTCGGCTTTGCCATTCTCCTTGATGACGACGTCTTCCGCCTCACGTTATGGATCACTTGGAACCAGTACGCCATTCAGCAGCTTTTCGGGTTTGGGCCCGATTTTGGGCGTGTCCTTTCCTTCTGCGACCTGCACCAACCCGACTTCGGAAAGGGTGCGTGACCCAAACGAGGCGCCCACCCGCATAGCCCCCATGAACACGGAGCGGTTGGCGCGCTCATTCATTGCGCCCGCTATTGGCACGTTCAGATCGGTTAAGAACTGGATTCGGCTCAGCCGAGACTGCACTGTTAGTGATGTGGAAGGGCGGATAAGAAGATTGTTAACCGCTAGCCCTTCTCCGTCAGGCGGAGTGTTGAAGCGAAAAACGCCGACACGGTTGTTGACCAGGATCTGATTCGCCGCCTCCGCAGGCAGCGGAAGCTTGCGAAGATTCAGGATATTGCCGGCAACGCCGGATCGAAGCTCACTTGGGGACGGGGCAGCATTCCGCACATTACGCGATGCGGCAAGCTGCTCGCGTAGCTCGGGAAACGCGTCGGCCCCCACGATTACTTGGTTGCCGACTCGTGTCATCGTGCCCTTACCAACCTTCATCTCAACAGATTTGGTTGGCAGGGGCTTCTGAAACTTGCCGTTCTTCGCAAGACCGTTGGTGCCGCAGCCGCACGCTTTTTCGTTCTTTCCCATGACGGCCTCCTACTTGGACCGCTTGGATTTGGCTTTTGCCATGTTGCTCCCGGTCGCTTCGGCCTCAACTAGGCCTGGCGCGCCGCAATCTTCGACAACTGGCAAGAAATTTTGAATCAGACTGATTGCGCCCTGGCTCCCGATGGCCAAGCCGCTTGGGAAACTGACCCACATGTCCTGAATCGGCAATGTTTGGCTAGCAGGCCGGTGAAATAGTCGTCGTGTTCGCCCGGGGAAAAACGTAGCACGTGCATC
>JADLGZ010000246.1 GCA_020849075.1 Fimbriimonadaceae bacterium
ATATGCTTGTCGGCCTTAAGGAGAACGTCATCATTGGCCGCTTAATCCCAACCGGCACGGGTGTTCGAAATTATCAGGACGTCGGTATTGAAGTCGACCGAAGTGTCAGCTGGGCTCAACAAGCGCTGAACGCTATCGTTGAGGCTGGTGACATGGAGATCGAGGACGAGTTGAATCTGCCGGATGTAAGCCTTACCGAGCTAGCAGAAAGGGAAGATGCCGCGCTTGCCGTTCCGGAGAGCGAAGTCAACGAATAACTGATCGCCACCGTGCGAGAATCTTGCCCGAATGCATCCGCGTTCGGGTAAGTTCTTCGTTGGAGCCTAGGAATTGTGCCGGACGGTACAGTCAAGCTTCAGTGCCTGATAGAATTTGCCGATAATCTTACAGGTGGTGCTTCATAGGTGATTCATGCTGGTTAACTCTTGGCAGTTTATCCCGTTCATCGCCATCGCCCTTGGCTCTACTATCGGCTCCCGCACCGTGGCCTCAGTCTGACTCGAAGGCATACACCGCAGCGCTTGAAAGCAGAGATCGACAAAGTTCTACCTCGGTAGCCACTCCGGCTTTCCATGAGTTTCGATCACCCTTTCGTTCCAGACGATCCATTCGCCTTCACTCAGGCCAAGACCTCGCTTTGCGGGCCAGCGGTATACGGCATGCTGTAGCCTGGCTTGGCGGCTTCGGTTCGTGTAGTGCGTATCAACAATAAAAGGGACAAGACCAGCTCCCTCGGCCCGGATGGGAGATTTGTCATCATTGTTACCCCCGATCATGGGGTTGCTCATAAGCATTGCCCCGGCGCTCGTGCCAAAGAATGAAACACCCCGGCTTCGGGCGGCGGCAAAGGTCTTCTGGACCCACCCCGCGCCGAGCCGCTCAAACACTCGGTTTTGATCTCCGCCTGGAAGCCAAATTCCCTTACTGGCGAAGACTTGCCCGGCAAGGTGCCTCAACTCCGTTGGTGTGAAGGTGGACTTATCGCAAAGGCTAACCTTCAACGCTCCCTGCTCTTTCAGAAACTCAACGCTGGCGGGGCCGCTTTCCGTGGGCGACTCACGCATCTGCGCCATGACTAAGATTGGCTGCTCCTTCCCCCCAATGAGTTCGAAAAACTTGTGGGCCATGGCCGGAGTAGTTGAACCCCCGCCAGCCAACAGTATTGAACCTAGTGTCGTGGGAAGCATGGCTTCATTTTAACACTGCTTTCCGGTCTCAGACCTCTGGGTTACGCCAGTTGAACTTTGGTGTCGGTAACAGCTGGTCTTCCTTCCGAATAGGGAGGTTGGAGTTGGCCAGTAAGTTTCGGATCCTTTCCTCAACCTCTGAGCGGTATGCCTCGAATTGGCTCTCCATGTCCTCTCTTGTCCTTTCCATGTCCTCTAGGAGGCGGAGGATGATCTCGACTCCAGCAAGGTTGACTCCTACTTCTTGCGTCAGGCGCTGGATTCGGCGAACACGATCAATGTCCAGCTCGCTGTACAGGCGATTTTTCTGGCCAACACGGCTCGGAATGACCAGTCCAAGTCGTTCGTACTGGCGCAATGTCTGAGGGTGAATGCCGCAAAGGCGACTGGCCACCCCAATCATATAGAGAGGATCTCGGCGATTGCTCATGCTTTGACCCGTTGAGCTTCTGACAGCTTGCTATAGAGAGAACGTTCTTCCGCAGAAAGGGACTTGGGCAGGGCGACCTTGAGCTTCACCATGATGCTTCCTGCCCCTCCTCCGCTCATATGAGGTAGCCCCTTGCCACCAAGCCTAAGGAATTGTCCGGGCTGGCTACACTCGGGAATTTTCATGGTCACGGAACCAGTGAGAGTTGGGACCTTTATCTCACCACCGAGTACCGCCGAGACAACAGGAACGGTGACCTCCGTTTCAAGGTCATCACCCTTGCGCTTGAAATCAGGGTGCCGCTTTTCTCTCACCAGAACATAGAGATCTCCCGCTCGACCATTAGAACCAATCGATCCCCTTCCTGGAACACGAAGTTTGCGTCCATCCGCAATCCCGGCAGGAATCTTCACCTCTACTCGCTTCTGCGTCGGAACGACAGCTTGCCCGCGACAAGTGGGACATTTCTCAAGGTTACTTACTCCAGAACCATTGCAAGCTGGGCATTGAGCACCCATCCCGAAGATACTTCGACTATGCCCAGATCCATTGCAAGCCGCGCATGGCTGGCTATTTCTTGCCCGGACGTAGCCTGTTCCATCGCAGGATTTGCAGGCGTCCATGACCTGGTAGGCAAGGGTTCGGGTCGTGCCGGTAGCGATCTCTTCGAGGGTGACCTCTATCTCTTTGACTATATCCTTTGGCTCCGCGCCACGGGGCCTAACGCCTTCGGCATGACTCATCTGACCAAACATCTGTTCGAAGATCGATCCAATACCTCCGCCGCCAAAGTCTATGTTCACCCCTTCGAAGTTGGAGCCCTGCTCCCAGTTGTCGCCGTACCGATCGTATGCGGTCCGCTTTTCTGGGTCTCCAAGAACTTCGTAAGCTTCGCTGATTTCCTTGAACTTTGCCTCGGCGACCTTATCACCTGGGTTCACGTCCGGGTGGTACTTACGTGCAAGTTTTCTATACGCGGACTTTATAGCTTTGTCGTCTGCCTTGCGATCAACGCCAAGTATGTTGTAGAAATCCTTTGCCATATTTATACTGTCACGCTCAATTACATGAGTATATAACGCTCAAGTGGAGGCAAAGGTTTCAGGATCTTCCTACTTCGATATCTTCTTCAAGACCACTTTAGCCCCATCCATTTGACCAACTAGGTGCCCATCCCTGAAATCAAACGATAAGGGCGTGCCAAATGATCGCATGCCTTCACCGAGTGAGGACGTAGGTCGCCGTAAGACAAGTTTTGGGGTCAGGGATATGGATAAGTTTGAGACCGAGTAGTCGCCGCTAATGGGTAATCCGCGCCAGGTCATAACGTAGTGGCCCACGTTATCAAACGTGACATTTACCCGTTCCAGACTGTTACGGACTGGCACTGACGCCGCACTCCCAGGAGGCAGAGGATGTCTGCCCTGCCAAGCACCAACAACATTGGTAGGAGGCGGGAGGCAGCCGGATATAATCAGGGTAATGACCACGGCTACGGTAGACCTTGCCGCTACGATGGGCGTCCTCCCTTCCGAGTTCGAACTAATTGTTGAGCTTATGGGCCGTGAACCAAATATTACGGAATTGGGCATGTTTGCCGTCATGTGGAGTGAACATTGTGGCTACAAGTACTCCCGCCCTATTCTTGCTTATTTCAAGCGCTATAAGGAAGCCATGGAGTCCACCGGCTTGGAAAACGCGGGCATTATCCCGATCGGCGATGGCCTAGGAGTGACCTTCAAGATTGAATCGCACAATCACCCCAGTGCCGTAGAGCCTTATCAGGGGGCGGCAACTGGCGTAGGTGGCATTCTCCGCGACATCTTTACGATGGGCGCCCGCCCAATTGCTTCATTGAACTCGCTCAGGTTTGGTCCGATCCACGGCCATGGCCCCGTTGAGCAGCAGAATCGTTACCTGTTTGAGCACGTGGTGGCCGGCATCGCGGGTTATGGCAATTGCGTTGGCGTGCCTACCGTTAGCGGGGAAGTTGGTTTCCATCCCCGATATAGCGGTAACCCGTTGGTTAACGCCATGGCCCTCGGGATCGTCCAGCTTGATGAAGTCACCACCGCAAGCGCCAGGGGCGTAGGGAACCCGGTTATCTACCTAGGAAGCGCGACGGGTAAGGACGGTATCCACGGAGCTACATTCGCTAGCGAAGAACTGGGTGAAGATAGTGATGCCAAACGCCCGAACGTTCAAATCGGAGATCCTTTCGCCGAAAAGCTCCTTATCGAAGCAACCCTTGAGGCACTTCAGACCGGAGCTGTGCAATCAATTCAGGATATGGGTGCGGCAGGCTTAACCTGCTCCACGATTGAGATGAGCGCGAAGGGCAATGTCGGGATGGATATCGATCTTGACAAGGTGCCGATGCGCGAGAGCGATATGACCGCTTACGAATTGATGCTCAGCGAGTCGCAGGAGCGGATGCTCTGTGTGGCGCATAAGGGCCGAGAACAGGAGGTGATCCGAGTTTTTGAGAAGTGGGGGCTTCCCGCTAGGGTGATCGGCGAAATTACGGATACCGGTCGAGTTCGGGTAACACGGCATGACGTTTTAGAATGCGACTTGGATCCGCATCATCTAGCCGATATGTGTCCCGTCTATCGTCAGGATAGCGCGGAGCCCGAGTATTTCCGGGAAGGTGCCAAGCTGGACGTACTCAACTTACATGAAGCAGATCACCTGCTTGCTCTCAGGAAACTCCTCGCGAGTCCAAATATTGCTAGTAAACGCTGGGTATACAGCCAGTATGATCAGCAAGTCCAAACGCAAACAAAGATTGTGCCAGGCGCGGCGGATGCCGCAGTTCTGGCTCCGCGAGGCACAAAGGCCGGTATCAGCGTTAAAGTGGATGGGAATGCGCTTTGGACCTACCTAGACCCTTATGCCGGGGGGCAGCATGCAGTTCTCGAGGCTGCTCG
>JADLGZ010000247.1 GCA_020849075.1 Fimbriimonadaceae bacterium
ACTAGATCTTGAGATCCACGATTCCGCTGACCCCAACGCCGTCTACAGTTTCGAACTTATCCGTGATGGTCTTATTGGAGGTCGGTATCAGCGCGCGAATGCGAATCTCCTTTCCGAATAACTCCGTCTCAGGAGCGGCAACTGCCTTTACCTTGTCAACGAGCGACTTCGGCCCCATCACCTGCGCAGCTCCAATTGCGCTACTCTTACCGATGCCAACCGTAAGGATCGGGACCACCTTTGTATAGCGAGCTGGTGTGTCGGTGTGTTTCGTCAAGCGGTTCAGCGCCTTGTTCATGTCCGGGCCAAACTTCTGAACGGCGGCGCCGACACCAATGATCTTGATCGCCTGTCGGATTTGGGGCAGGGCCGTGGTCGACAAAACAAGGGCGGCAGTCGCAATAAGGGCAATTCGCTTGTTGAGCTTCATGGTGCTGTTTTCTACGGCCCCGAACTCGGTTCTGTTCCGTGAGAAGTTGCAGGTTGGGTCGGAGCCTGCTCAGATCCAACCGAAGGGGGCTTGCCTTCCGGCTCAACGCTGGGCCACACATCTTCTAGTGCTTGTCCCAAGTCTTTACTTTCGGCTACGGCCGAGTCATAGCTCTTACGTGTGAGGGTCCCAATCGCAAGCGTTTCGCCCCCCCTCAAGAACCGCACCACGACGCGATCGAGACGCGGATCATCTCGGAGGAATTGGGCTGCATCAAGGGCGATCGCGGTTTTCGTGAACTCCCCAGCCGGCGCCTCTACACTCACGACCAATGTTGGCCCCCTAGGGTCTCGATAGGCCAGTAATACTCGGCTCCCCAATGCGGAGCCCTTCAGGCTATTGAGCACCCTCTCGTCTCCGGCCGGTAAGGAAAATGCAGGAGCTGTGGGGGGAACCTCTTTTGGCGAGGGACCGGGCTGAGGAGATAGGTTCAGGGGGCGATTGATCACCTTGGTTGCCTCCTTGTTTCCGAGTTGGCCCCCAACGTAAAAGGCCATCCCGCAGACAGCAAGAACCATGGTCAGCAAGAGGCCAGCTAAGAAGTTAAGCTTGTTTCGCGACGTTGGGATACCGAGCCGCTTCGTAGCAGCCAGAGCTTCTACCTCATCAACTCGTCGCCGTGCAAGTTCAGCGCGATGGTGCAAGGTCGGGGACTCGTCCGAATTAGCAGCGGCCATCTCGTACCAATCCGCGGCCTTCAGGTACTCATCCGAATCCATGCAGAGATCGCCCATCAATGCCTGGGCTTGGGCAAAGTCGGGCTTTTGCGCGAGCAATTCGGCACAAAGATGCTTGGCCGTCTGAATATCCCCGCGCAATCGCATCACGTTGATACGGGCAAGGTCAGCTTCCAACTGGGCGAAGCTCTTACCGTTCACCGGTACTTCCAAAGCCACCTTCTCCACGTTCAGTCTCGGACAAATGATTCACTTGAAGCCATGTGGCTCGCGTAACTGGGCAAACCACCAACTGGGCAATTCTTTCCCCCTGCTTAATTGTATAAGTTTTGTCGCCTAAATTGACCACAAGAATATTTACTTCGCCCCGAAAGTCGCTATCGATGGTGCCCGGAGGGTTGATTAGTGTGATTCCATGCATGATGGAAAGGCCGCTCCGGGGTCTAACTTGAATCTCATACCCTTCGGGAATTGCAACTCGTATCCCCGTCGGAACCATGGCTCGACCCAAGCTGGGTACTTCCACCGCCTCGCTCGCTCTTATGTCCATGCCAGCCGCGCCAGACGTTGCATAAGTCGGCGCTTCAACATCGGGGGCGGTCACGATTGGGATCACGACTTCATGCATCAGGTGTCAATCGAAAGGGACGGACGGACTACGCAAACAAGTTCAGGTCTGCTCAAAACGTATAATCGGAGGGACCTATGGAGCTAACGGCATCCAAAAAGCTGCCTAATTTTAGCGAGTACCTCGCCTATGAAGGCGTTGAGGCTAAGGCGCGGACGCGTACCGCATGGAAGTTCAGCATCGCCGGGCTGGGTTTTATCGGGGCTGCCGGTGCTGCCATTTTGGCGATTCGATTTGGCATCCCGATCTGGGCGGCTATGCCTACATTCATGATCGGTACTAGTGTGGCACTGCACCAGATTGACCTGTGGCTCAAGAAACCGAGATCTACTGACGAGCGGTACTTTCTTGAACTTGACAGCATCATGTCGAAGTACGCCCAGAGCATGAATCGGCGCAGGCTCCATCGAGAACTTGATAACACGGCTGCCCAACTCCTTGAGGCCAGCGCCTACTATTGGGTTCGCATTCGTGGCCAGATGAGCACCCCAGCTTGGAACAGCGATGCAACGCCATCTCACTTACGAGCCGTAAGATTGCAAATCCTACAGGCGGCTACCGAAGCCATGCGAGAGCAGATGGCGCTTTGCGTCCGGTGCCTAAACATGTCGTCGGGGTCAAAGAACACAGATTTGCGAGATGTTCTTGAAGATACCTTTGGGATTGATGTTGACAAAATCCTTGACAGCTTGCGATCCAACCCCATTGCCAAGCGGGGAATGCCCAGTGAGCACTTACCGGAAATTTTTGATGCTTCTCGAAACCTCGCCGAGAAACTCAAGCGGCTCAGTGGCGAAGTAGATCAAATGGCCAGCGAGAATATGAAGAATTTTCAAGGCGACGGGTCGGGCGCGGTTGCCTCCATTGATGCGGCGCTTCGAGGTCTTGGCGAAGTCCGAGCCGCTGAGACCGAACTGACCGATGGCGAGAAACTACGCGAGCGGTTCTAGGTCATTTACCGAGATTAGGGTTCGGATGCCGGGGGCCGGGTCCAGCGTTGCTCCGGTCAATACGAGGACCACTTTACACCCCGCTCGTTGTCCGGCAAGGATATCGGTTTCTACCCGGTCACCCACTACCAGGGCATTCTGCGGATCAACATTGGCATCCGCCAATATCTGTAGGATCATCTGGGGCTCCGGCTTACCCAGGACCTCTGGACTCACCCCGGATGCAGACTCAACCGCGGCTACCATGGCTCCTGCTCCTGGTTGCACCCTTCCCCCTTCAATTGGATACGTGGCATCACGATTTGTCGCTAAGAAGTGAGCCCCGCGACGGATCAATTGCATCGCCCAATCACATTTGGCATAGGTGAACTGTCGGTCAACCCCTACCACTACCGCGTCTGCATCGTCACACTCCGTCTCATATCCAGAAAATAGGGTGTGCAAGCCAGTTTCACCTATGACAAACACGGATCGGTAGCCTCGGTGTTGACACGTTTGAAGGGCATACGGACCCGTGCCCATCACTTCTTGAGGAGAAGCTTGGAAACCGAGCCTATTCAATTTTTCGGCAAGCGCCTCAGCCGAGTATCCAGAGTTATTGGTCAGAAAACGAATCAAGATTCCTTGCGAGCGCAGGCGTGCCAACGCCTGCGGCGCACCTTCAACGACCTCATCCCCACGAAAGAGTGTGCCATCCAAGTCAAAGACGACGAGTTGGGTCATGCCTGACGCTGGATGACGTATCGCCCCGC
>JADLGZ010000248.1 GCA_020849075.1 Fimbriimonadaceae bacterium
CGATACCGATTCTAATTTTGTCGAAAAGTCTGACGTCTGCCATAAAATTGGGTACACGACCACGCAATCCCTCAAAGGGTGACTTGGGGGAAACGTAGATTCCGAATTGTCTAGTATACCAGCCTACTTAGAGGCAAACGCTATCCAAAAGTCAACAATCTTTAGGCAACTGGGCAAATGTCGCCAAGACGAAACTCTGGTCTCACAAACAAGGCGTCCGCGACGGCCAAAAGTCCGCGACGGTTATTGTAATAAATGTGATCCAACGAGGCCAACTCAAATCCATGATTCACCATGAGAGTGACCATTTGGCCCATCGAAACTCCAGCTTTGTACGCAGGAAAGCCGGTCAACTCTACTTCTACGACTTGGGCGACTTTCATAGCCTCAGATGCGCCCGCAATCAGGCGATCCTCATAGCCTTGAACATCCATTTTTATCCAGGACCTTAGGCCCGACAGCCCATTTTCTGACAATAGGGCATCAAGCGGAGCAACACGGGTCCCCGCTTGCATACCCACGTACTCAACCCCGGCTCCGAACACACCTTCGTTTTCTGCCGTAGAATCCAGAAGCGAACTCGAATCTTGGTTCTTGCTGATGTGTAAGTCCATCACAGATTCTTCCGCGCCAAGCGCTGCCGCCGCGACGACCCATCTTGGATCGCCCGACGCCTTGGCACGCACCTCGGCAAGTCTCGACTCTTGTGGCTCAATCGAGAACATTTTCCCGGTGAACGAGTCAGGCGTATTGGACTGTGTCCAATCGCCATTTGCCGCTCCCGCATCAATCAAGAGTTCAACATGATTCCCACGCAGGACGGCTGCCCTAGCCCGATCAAGGTACCCCCTCTTACAGGTTGGCACCAACGTATAGCCCGTCAGCTTCTCAAGGGTGCGGTTGAGTTTGTAAAGAACACCCATTCGATAGCTTAATTGAAGAAGCCGACGCTCTTGGAGAGCCGTACATCGTCGCCGCTGGAGAGTTCATCAAGGTCCTTAAGAGTCAATTCCTTGTTGTTCGGATCTTCGACCGCAACCTTAAGGCAGAGAGATCTGAGCTCGTTAACCAGAATCTTGAACGATTCGGGGATGCCTGGTTCGCTGATGGTGTCGCCTTTAACGATGCTTTCGTAGGCCTTAACACGGCCCATCACATCGTCAGACTTGATCGTAAGGAGCTCTTGGAGCGTGTAAGCTGCCCCATATGCCTCAAGGGCCCAGACTTCCATTTCACCGAATCGCTGACCACCGAATTGGGCCTTTCCGCCGAGGGGCTGCTGAGTCACCAACGAGTAGGGACCGATGGAGCGAGCGTGAATCTTCTCGTCCGCCAAGTGCTCCAGTTTCAGGATGTACATGACACCAACCGTGATTGGATTCGGCAGTTCGTCACCTGTGAGTCCATCGCGCACAAAGCTCTTAAAGCTATCAGGATCAATCCCGGCACGCTTCCACGCATTGTTCTTGATGTTCTCAATGATAGAACCATAAACAGCGTCGGCCGCCTTATGAGCAGGACCTGCCTGTTCTGGAAGCTCCTCTGGAGCCCAGTCGTTGACATCAAGCAACTCGCTCACCTTCTTAACGGCGGGAGCAGCAAGAATGCGAGAAACGCGCTCTAGGCGCTCTTCATCAAGCTTGCGGACCGCTTTCTCGATCTTTCCGAGCATGCTGTCTAAGGCTTCCGCCCTCTCAAACTCAACGTCCAATAAGAGTTCTCGATTGACATAAGCCGCGAGGACTTGCCGTCGCATATCAATCGCCATGCGGTTGATCTCTTCCGTAATCTCGTGGTCGGTCGCGCCTTCAAAAGCAGGGCATTCGTATCGAACGCCAAAATGTCGCCCAACCAGGCCCAGGTGCATTTCCAGCAACTGACCAATGTTCATGCGACTCGGAACGCCAAGCGGATTCAAGATCACGTCTACGGGCGTGCCGTCCGCAAGGAAAGGCATATCCTCCAGAGGCACAATCTTTGAAATCACACCCTTGTTGCCATGGCGTCCAGCCATCTTATCGCCAACCATAAGCTTTCGCTTCTGGGCAATGTAGACTTGAACGGTCATATTGGTCCCGGCCGGAAGTTCATCCCCGGGAAGTGGCAAGAGTGGCTCTTCCGTTCGATCACAGATCAATGAATCGCGCTTCTTTGATTCCTTGTATTGGTAATTGATACTTGGGCTGAGATACTTGTATCGGCTGAAGACCTTGACATCAATGATCTGGCCTTTCTCGCCGTGAGGCAACCTCAGCGAAACGTCCCGGGTTTCTTCCGCCTTCTTTCCGAAGATCGCAATAATCAGTCGCTCTTCGGCAGTCATTTCGGTTTGGCCCTTCGGGGCGACCTTTCCGACCAAGATATCTTCTGGGCGCACTTCTGCTCCCACGCGCACAATTCCGTTTTCGTCAAGGTCCTTCAGGGCATCTTCGCCGACGTTTGGAATATCACGTGTGATTTCTTCCGGTCCCAACTTCGTATCCACGGCCTCAGATTCATGTCGCTCAACGTGGATTGACGTGAAAACGTCATCCTTCACCATGCGCTCACTGATCAAGATCGCGTCCTCGTAGTTGTATCCACCCCACGGCATGAACGCAACGAGTACGTTCTGCCCCAAGGCAAGGCGGCCCTCATCGCAAGTTGGTCCATCGGCCAGAGTTTGTCCCTGCAGAACCGGATCACCAGGGAAAACAATTGGGCGATGGGTGAAGCACGTGGACTTGTTACTCTGCACCATGTGCATGAGTTCATATGCATCGACTTCCCCACCATCCGTGGTGACCTCAATTCCTTGGCTGGTCACCTTAGTCACCACGCCGGACCTCCGGGCCACAACAGCAGATCCAGAATCCTCAGCTGCAACACGCTCGTAACCCGTA
This sequence comes from Fimbriimonadaceae bacterium, assembly GCA_020849075.1. Classification (GTDB taxonomy): domain Bacteria; phylum Armatimonadota; class Fimbriimonadia; order Fimbriimonadales; family Fimbriimonadaceae; genus JAFLBD01. The sequence continues at coordinate 2,883 of JADLGZ010000248.1, forward strand.
CCCACGATCGGCTGATCGCTACGCAGGCACGGCACAGCCTGGCGCTGCATGTTCGCGCCCATCAGGGCTCGGTTCGCGTCATCATTCTCCAAGAACGGGATTAAGGCCGTGGCAACAGAGATAATCTGTTGTGGCGACACATCCATGAACTGTACGCGGTCTCGTGGCACGGTCGGGTACGAGGCGCCGCCGAAGTCCTTGCTACCAGCGGGGCAACGTACCTTTACAAACTCTTCAACGATATTGCCCTTCTCATCAAGCTTCATGTCAGCTGGAGCAATGTGGGCATAGAAGTCCTCGTTAGCCGTCATGTAGACGATTTCTTCGCTGACCTTGCATTTCTCCACCTTTCGGTAAGGAGTCATCAGGAAGCCAAACTCGTCAATCCGAGCTAAGGTCGTCATTTGGCTGATGAGACCGATGTTGGGTCCTTCCGGCGTTTCAATCGGACAGATTCGGCCGTAGTGCGAACGGTGGACGTCGCGAACCTCCAACTTTGCACTGGTACGCTGCAAGCCACCAGGCCCCAGGCTCGAAAGTCGTCGCTTATTGGTGATTTCGCTCAGTGGATTGGTCTGATCCATGAACGTACTCAATTGGTTTGAGCTAAAGAAGCTCTTGATGCTCGCGCTCACGGGCTTGACCGACAGGATAATACTCGGGAGCAAGGTTTCCTGGTCAGCGCTCGTCATGCGCTCGCGGGCGACCTTCTCCATCCTAACAAAGCCAAGTCGAAGCGTGCTCTGCAAGAGCTCACCGACGCTTCGCACTCGCTTGTTCTTCAAGTCGTCAATGTCGTCACGTTCTGCTTCACCGTCCAGATACGGTTCAATGGCGTTAATGATTCCCGCAAGGTCATCGCTGGTCAGGTTACGAACGGTCAACGGGATGTCGTTGCCCAGTTTAATGTTCAAGAAGCGGCGACCCACCTTGCCGAGGTCATACCTCTTGATTTCGAAGAATTGGTTGTAGATGAGTTGCTTGGCGGCTTCTTCCGTTGCTGCTTCACCAGGCCTCATGCGCTTGAAGATGTCCACCATAGCTTCTCGCATGTTTGTGGTCTTGTCTTGCTCAAGCGTTGCATTGAGTAGCTGGCTCACCTTCAGAACATCAAGCTCTTTCAGGCCAAGTGATTCAATCTTCTTGGCGGTGTCAGCCTCAATCTTCTCAAGACGCTTGATAATGACCTTGCCACCCTCGGTGACGTCTTCAAGCGGTCTCATTCCGACGAGTTCTTCGGCGGTTGGCTTCTTAAGCGTGACTTCCTCACCGAAGTGCCACAGCATTTCGTCGTTGGAGCCCAATGGTGATTCCACTTCCACGGTCTGCTTGAGGGCGTCCTTACTCAATCCCTCCAATACCTTCTTGGTGAGAATCGTGCCCTTATCCAAGATCACCTCGCCCGTACTCTCGTCGACGAGGGGTTCCACTAACTTCTTCTTGCCCGCCTCGCTCACCTTCATTTTGTAGCGGATACGGCCCCGCAGTTTCTCAGGATCATTGCTATCAATGAAAGCGTGAAGCGCCTTGATAAGTTGGGTGATCGGCAACTTCTTGGTCTGCGAAATCTGCGTGAACACGGCCCGATTTGCATCGGACTCGACTTCGAGCCACGGGCCCTCCGTGGGAATGATGCGCGCTGAAATGATCACGTGCATCGCCGTATCAACGCCCTCTTCGAAGTAGAGTCCCGGCGACCGGCTCAACTGGGACACAATGACGCGCTCGCGACCATTGATAATGAAGGTGCCTTTGTCCGTCATCAACGGCAGGTCGCCTAAGTAGACCTCGGACTCAATTTCCTCACGATCCTTTCCGCCAAATCGAACCGTTGCCTTGATGGGGGTCTCGTACGTCATGTCGCGATCGCGACATTCCTGCAAAGAATACTTGGGTTCGCCGAGAATGAAGTCTACGAATTCAATGTAGTTGGATTGGGTGAAGTCCCAGATGGGGCTGAATGTCTTGAAAAGCTCAGGAAGACCTTCTTCAAGAAACCATCGGTAAGAATCAAGCTGTAATTCAATTAGGTTGGGGACTTCTAGGATTCGTGGGAGACTTTTGACGGCGGGCTTAATGACTCTCAATACATTCCTCAAAGCCACGCGTAATTAGGGCACGAAAAACGACAGTTCATCGGGCGGCAACGCGGGGTCTAAGCATTATCCCCCAACGCTTGAGGCTAAGTCAAGCCCCC